>CAZJKS010000001.1:0-23419 GCA_964546695.1 uncultured Muribaculaceae bacterium
TTTTAACATAGTCAGCATGTCCTGGACAGTCAACGTGAGCATAATGACGTTTTTCAGTTTGATATTCTACGTGTGCTGTATTAATAGTAATACCACGTTCTCTTTCTTCTGGAGCCTTATCAATGTTTGCATAATCTGTATAATCAGCCCATTCAGGGTTTTTATCATGTAAACATTTAGTAATAGCTGCAGTTAATGTAGTTTTACCATGATCTACGTGTCCAATTGTACCAATGTTAACATGTGGTTTTGAACGATCAAATTTTTGTTTTGCCATATTTTTTCCTCCTCTTTTTTATACATTTTATATTTTATCTAACAATTACTAAATTTGCAACTGTTTAGAACTAATTTAGCAAAGTTTCTTATTAATTTCCACTCTTTTTAATAATTTCTTCAGCAATATTTTTTGGAACTTCTTCATAATGATCAAATGTCATAACAAAGTTTCCTCTACCTTGAGTATTACTACGTAAATTAGTAGCATAACCAAACATCTCAGAAAGTGGAACCATTGCTGATAATTTAACTACGTTTCCTAAAGATTCTTGTCCAAGTGGACGACCACGTCTACTTGTCAAATCTCCCATAACATTACCAAAATATTCATCTGGTGTAGTAACATCAACTTTCATAATTGGTTCAAGAAGTACTGCTTGACACTTATTCTTTGCTTCTTTTAAGGCCATACTAGCTGCAATCTTGAATGCCATTTCACTTGAGTCAACATCATGATAGCTTCCATCATATAATGTTGCTTTAATATCAATCATTGGGTAGCCTGCTAATATACCTGTTTGCATTGCTTCTTGTAGTCCTTTATCTACAACTGGAATATATTCACGAGGTACAACACCACCAACGATTTGATCAACAAATTCATATCCTTTATCAGTATTTGGTTCAAACTTAAGCCAAACATGACCATATTGTCCACGTCCACCAGATTGTTTAATATATTTACCTTCACATTCACCTGTTTGTTTAATAGTTTCACGATATGCAACTTGTGGAGCTCCTACATTAGCTTCAACATGAAATTCTCTTTTCATACGATCAACTAAAACATCAAGATGTAACTCACCCATACCAGCAATAACAGTTTGTCCTGTTTCATGGTCAGTATGAACTCTAAATGTTGGATCTTCTTCTGCTAGTTTTTGTAAAGCAATAGCCATTTTATCTTGATCTGCTTTAGATTTAGGTTCAACTGCAAGTTGAATAACTGGTTCTGGAACAATAAGTTTTTCTAAGATGATAGGCTTTTTCTCATCACATAATGTATCTCCAGTAGTAGTATTCTTAAGTCCAACAGCAGCAGCAATATCTCCTGTATAAACATCACTAATCTCTTTACGATTATTAGCATGCATCTGTAAAATACGACCAATTCTTTCTTTAGAATCTTTTGTTGAGTTAAGAACATAACTACCACTAGATAAATGACCTGAATAAACTCTAAAGAATGTTAAGCGACCAACAAATGGATCAGTCATAACTTTAAATGCTAAGGCACTAAATGGTTCAGAATCACTCGGATGACGTTTTTCTTCTTCACCCTTTAAGTTATGACCTTTAATTGACTCAACATCTAAAGGGCTTGGTAAGTAATCAATAACAGCATCCATTAAAGGTTTAACACCCTTGTTACCTAAAGCATCTCCACACATAACTGGGAAAAACTTTGTAGCAAGACATCCTTTACGAATGGCACGTTTGATCATCTCAACTGTTACTTCTCCACCTTCAAGATATATTTCCATCATCTCATCATCAAATTCTGCTACACTATCAATTAAATCTGCATGTTTTTCTTCTACTAAATCTTTTAAGTCAGCAGGTATTTCTATTTCTTTAGCATCTTCTTCAGGCTTACCATCAAATTCTATTGCTTTCATAGTAATCAAATCAACAACACCACGGAAATCATCCTCAGCTCCTATTGGCCATTCTATAGGTTTAGCATTTACACCTAAACGTTCTTTTATTGATTTAAGACTATAATTAAAGTCAGCACCCATTTTACCCATTTTGTTAGCAAAAATAATTCTAGGTACCATAAATTCATCAGCTTGTCTCCAAACTGTCTCCATTTGAGGCTCAACACCAGCTTGGGCATCAAGTAAAGCTACCGAACCATCTAAAACTCTTAGACTACGACTAACTTCAATAGTAAAATCAACATGCCCTGGGGTATCAATTATATTAAAACGGTATTCTTTCCAGTGTACAGTAGTAGCAGCACTAGTTATAGTAATACCACGTTCTTTTTCTTGTTCCATCCAGTCCATTTGACTTGCACCATCATGAGTTTCACCAATTTTATGAATATTACCTCCATGATATAGAATACGTTCAGTAGTTGTTGTTTTACCAGCATCGATATGAGCCATAATTCCAAAGTTTCTTGTTTTTTCTAATGATGTATCTCTTGCCATAATTTCTCCTTTCTACCAACGATAATGAGCGTAAGCTTTATTAGCTTCTGCCATTCTGTGTGTATCTTCACGTTTTTTAACAGCTGCACCTGTTCCGTTGGATGCATCTATAATTTCACTTGCTAGGTTATCAGCCATTCCACGTCCTCCACGCTTTCTTGAAAATCCAACTAACCAACGCAATGCTAAAGCTTCAGCTCTTGCTGGAGTAACTTCTTGAGGAACTTGATAATTAGCACCACCTACTCTTCTTGATTTAACTTCTAAAGCAGGCTTAATATTTTCCATTGCTTCATTAAATGTTTCTAAAGAATCTTTTCCTGTTTTTTCTTTAACGATATTAAAAGCATCATAAACGATTGTTTGTGCAACACCTTTTTTACCATCAAGCATAACTGTATTAATAAGTTTAGCAACAGTTTTAGATTTATATATAGGATCTGGTAAAATATCTCTTTTTACCGCTCTTCTTTTACGCATAATTCATCCTCCTTCCAAAATTTATTCTATTTTTTAGGTTTTTTTGCCCCGTATTTACTACGGCCTTGTTTTCTGTCTTTAACTCCTGCTGTATCTAATGCGCCACGAACAATATGATAACGAACTCCGATTAAGTCCTTAACACGTCCACCACGAACTAATACAACACTATGCTCTTGTAAGTTGTGTCCAATACCAGGAATGTATGTATCTACTTCCTTACCATTACTTAAACGAACACGAGCATACTTACGTAAGGCTGAGTTTGGTTTTTTTGGTGTTTTAGTTCCAACACGGGTACAAACTCCACGTTTTTGAGGAGATGGATTATTTGTTTGTTTTTTTCTTATTGTATTAACTCCTACTAAAAGTACTGGAGCTTTACTCTTACGAGTTTTCTTCCCTCTACCTTTACGAACTAATTGATTTACTGTAGGCATTGTAATCATTGACTCCTTTCTTTACACATATCCAGGTGTATCATTTTTACTTTTAAATAAAATTTTGCCCATGGCAAAACTAAATTTAAATCAGCATACATAATATAACACTATACTTGAGACATTGTCAATATATTTTTACTTTTTATTTTCTAAATAATTCTAAGTTAAATTGCAGTGAATAATTTATCTAATTGAAATTTAATTTTAGAAATCAAAAAAACTAGATTTTATTTTAAGAATTTTTATACTTAAAATTATCTAGTTTTTTCTATTTTTCTTTAATTACAAGATTTTTTACTAAAATTTAGTTTTGTAATCAACTTTTATTTTCTAAAACTAATTATAAAAATAATTTTTATAACAGTAAGCATATGTAGTTTTCTTATATCATTGTGTAATTGGAAAGCTTATTTTTCCCATATGCTTATAATTCTTAACTTTACAATGTTTCAACTCTTTAGAATTATCAAAACTAAAGAAATCTTTAACATTATCATCTAACCATAAATATGGTTGTTCTTCACTTTCTATAATATCAATAATTTTCTTATCTAATTTACAATCTTTAATATATGGTGTTTCTTCAACATCTACTTCTTTTAATGTATCAACAAATATATTTAAACCAGCTTCGTAATTTTTAAAATCATTTACATGATTTTTATATTGCCTTAAAAGTTCTCTATATCTTTTATATCTATCTATCTGCTCTTTAATACCATCTACTTGATTAACATAAATATGAGCATCTTTAATAGAATAATTAATTTTACCAGTTTCTAAGTCTGTAACCTGAGCAATCATTTTTAAAAGCGTTGCATACTGAGTAACATTAAATGGTAATCCTAAAGCGGTATCACAACTTCTCTGATGAACAGATAAATTTAAAGTATCACCAGTAACATCCCATTCAGTTGACCAAACACAAGAAGGTAAGACTGCTGTCCTTAAAAATTCATTTTGCCACAAACTATAAACCATTCTTCTATCAGTTCTATTATTTTTCAAGGTATTAATTAAATTTTGCGAAAATTTATATCTATTAGTAATAAAACCATAAGCAGTACCTATTGTATAAGCATATTCTTTACCATAATACTTAGCAGATTTAATATTTTTTCCTTCAATTAAACTCTTAGCAGTCATTTTTTTACCATTTACATCATACTTAGGTTCTAAAACACCATTAGGATTATCTACAGAAACACTTAAAGGATCCATTACAATAACTTCTTTATCTTTATCATATTCGTCAGTAACAGGCTCATAAATACGATAAATTCCATCTTCATCAACCATCCACTCATCCCAAATATGAACACCACGATTATGAAGTTCTCTTACATTATTAGATTGCATTTGCCAAATCCAAAGCATTTCAATTATAGCATTTTTATAAAACGTCTGCTTTGTCTGTAATATGGGAAATTCTTTTCTTAAATCAAACTCCAAATTATAACTAGGTAACTTAATAGTATTTACCCCCGTTCTATTTTCTACCTCAATCCCATTAGACAATATCTCTTTAACTAAAGAAATATAATCATCATCAAACTTAGTCATAATATATCCTCCCTCTATCCCCTCATTCTTATTTCTTAAATTATATAAAAAGTAAAAACAAATTACAATACATAAATGTCTTGAATTTGTATTTTCCTTAATTCTAAAACTAAATTGCAGTGAATAATTTATCTAACTGAAATTTAATAAATATATTCTAAAACTTAATTATAAAAATAATTTCTATAACAGTAACCATATGTGGTTTTCTTATCTAATTTACAATCTTTAATATATGGTGTTTCTTCAACATCTACTTCTTTCAATGTTTCATAATTTTTATAATCATTTATAAAAGTCAATCTAAAAAGTGACTGTATAAAACAATCACTAAAAACAACTTCCTCCAATAAACTCTCTAATTATAGAATCATCTGGAATACTCTCGCTAGGTATAGGTAAAATAAGTCTTAAAATATTAAGTAATCTTATTGCCTCTTCATAGTATGAAGATGTTTCATCAACTGAATAAAGTAATGGTTCTACATATGTTTTTAATACTCCTAGTTCATATATTAATGCGGTATTTATAGTTACATCTGCTTCATCTTGATATGGAAATATATAGTCTTCCTCCCCACTTCTAACATTACTCCAAACTTTAAGAGTATCAATAACATTATATCCTCTTGCTCTGTTATCCCTAATAATTCTTCTTAAAAGTCTATTATCAGTAGTGGGAAAACGATTATGGTTATCTATGTTAAGTTCTGTTAATGCTGATAGATATATTTTAAATTTGTTTTTGTTAGGTATTTCCTTCAATACTTTAGGATTTAGAGCATGTATTCCTTCTATTAGTAATATATCATCTTTATCGAGTCTTAATTCTTTAACAAACTCTTTAACTCCTTCTTTAAAGTTATATACAGGAGCCATTACATCTTTACCATCTAATAATTCATTAACTTGTTTAGTTAATAATTTATTATCAACTGCTTCAAAAACTTCGTAGTCCTTCTCTCCTTTTTTATTTAAAGGTGTCTTATCTCTATTTACAAAGTAATCATCCATGCTAATCATTTTAGGAGTAAGACCAAAACTTTTTAAATACATACATAATTTAGCAGTTGTAGTGGTTTTTCCACTTGAAGATGGTCCTGCTAATAATATAATTTTTTTATCTTTTCTATTATCTACTATTTTCCTTGCTACAGATAATAATCTATTACTTTGTAGAGTTTCATCTATTCTTATTAAATCAGCGATTTTTCCTTTACTTACAACTTCATTTAAATCAGCGATTGTTTCTATTTTCATTAATTTAGTCCAGTCCCTACATTCTTTAAATACTTTAAACATATTAGCATGGTGAGTATATGGTTTAATTTGATTATGAGAATATTCTGTTGGAAACTGTAAAACAAGACTATTATCATCTATATATGTTAATTTAAAGTCTTTTAAAGTTGCTGTTGATGGTGGCATAAGACCATAGAAATAATTATAATAGTTACTTAATCTATAAAGAGTAATAAATGTATTTGTATTATATTTCATAATCTTTGCTTTTGCTAAATCATTAATACTTTCAAAATAGTGAATAGCTGATATTCTATCAACACTTACTTTAGATATAGAAAGATCCATTTCTATTAGTTTCAACATTTTTTTAGCTATTGATTTTAATATTGTTTCAGTAAGTGGGAAGTTTGTTTGAATATAGATTCCTTTATCTAATGAATGCATTACTTTAATAGAAGCTTCACTTCCAAAGATTTCTTTAACAGCAACTATAAGTAAAAAAGTAAGACCTGAAATATGAGCTCTATTACCTATTTTTGATTTTAAATCATAGAAAACTATTCCACAAGGATTATTAATAACATAACTAAGCTCTTTGTAAACATTATTGACACTAGCAAGAATAATTGGAAACCGGTATTCTTTTTGATATTCTTTACTAAGTTGTAATAGAGTTGTTCCTTGAGGTATTGTTTTTTCATTACCATTTATAGTTACTTTAATTTCTTCTATCATTTTAACACCCTCTTATTCTAAAAAGATTATATCAAAATTAACATATAAAGTCTAATAATTTTGCCATATCTTGTAAGGTATAAATTAAATTCTATTTGGATATAGTAGAATTAGGTGATATTAATGAATTTAGTTCCTATGATTGTTGATAGAGAAATCAATGGAGATAGAAGTTATGATATTTTTTCTAAATTGTTAAAAAATAGGATAATTATATTAGGAGGTACTATTAATGATGATACAGCTAATATGATAGTGGCTGAGTTATTATATTTAGATTCTCTTAATCATGAAGATATATCTTTGTATATTAACTCTCCTGGTGGTTCAGTTTCAGCTGGCTTTGCTATTTATGATACTATAAATTTAATTAAAAGTGATGTTTCAACGATATGTATGGGACTTGCAGCTTCTATGGCAGCCTTTATTCTTTCTAGCGGTACTAAGGGTAAAAGATATGCTCTTTCTAATAGTGAAGTTATGATACATCAACCTTTAGGAGGAGTGGAAGGACAAGCCACTGAGATTAGAATTGCAGCTGATCACATTTTAAAAACTAAAAAAAAGCTAAATAAACTTCTAGCTTTGAATACAAATCAAAAATTAGAAAAAATAGAACAGGATACAGAAAGAGATTATTTTTTAGATTCTAAGGAAGCTAAAGACTATGGACTAATAGATAATGTTATTTAATCTAAAAAGACTTTATCTATTAGTTTTTTTATTTGTTTTTTGCGTTGTTTTGTTTTCTTTTTATTTACTGATATTTTTTCACTATCACAATCTATTTCTAAAATATCTCCTTCTTTAATAGAGGTGAGATTATCAATTTTATAAGTTATCATTTCACCTTTAGCAACTTCTATTACTGCTAAATTGTTTTCAATTCTATCGACAATTACCTCCATAGGTTCATTACACTCCGTTATTATAAACGCCCTCCTTTCTTTGTAATATCTCTTTCCATGGACACTATAGCAGATATAAATTCATTTGCAAAATTACATATTTCCGTTTTTTAGTAAATAACAGATAGTAATTTATAAAATTTACTATAGAAATTTGTAAAATTTAAAACGCTTTTTTGAGGAAAATTTAAAATTTAAAGTTTTTTTATTTGAGTCGTTTACTTTCCAAAAATTCTATTATATATTTATAATGGTTGTAATTAAGATAGGTGGGTGATGATAAAGATGAATTATTTTAATTTTAAGAACTATAAAAATATTGATGCTCCTTGGAGCCAATATTATGAGAAAGAGGTAATGGAACTTAATATAGAAAATATATCTTTATATAATTTTTTTGAGAAAAAAACAGTAAGATTTGGCAACTCTATTTGTTTAGATTATTATGAGAAAAAAATAAGATTTAATGAACTATTAGATAATATTGATATTTGTGCTAAAGCTTTATATAGTTATGGAGTACGTAAAAATGATATTGTTACTTTGTGTCTTCCTAATACATTAGAAGGAATAGTGTCTTTTCTTGCTATAAATAAAATTGGGGCTATTACAAATTTTATTCATCCAGTTAGTGGTGAAAATGAATTGAAGGATGTTATTAATGATACTAATTCTAAAGTTTTAATAGTTATAGATAATGATTATTTAAAGGTTGAAAATATAATTTCAAAGACAGGATTAGACAAAGTTATTATTGTAAGTGAGTATACTTATATGTCTTTTTTAAATAAACTAAGGTATCATAATAATAAAGTTAAAATTAAGATAACTAAAAATACAAAAAAATATATGTTATGGCATGATTTTATTGAATCAGCTAAAAATCTTAATATTAATAAATATAAGGTTAATGGAAAAAAGGATAATCCTGCTATAATACTTCGTAGTGGTGGTACTACTGGTATACCTAAGGGAGTTGTTTTATCTAATGGTAATTTAATAGCTTTTATTAAAAGTGTTTCTATTGGACAAAGTTATTTAAAAAGAGGGGATACTTGTTTAGCTTTAATGCCAATATTTCATGGGTTTGGAATTATGCATAGTATTATATTTCCCTTAACGATAGGGATGAATGTTATTTTAAGGCCTAAGTTTGAAGTAAAAGAATATTGTTTTATGATAAAAAAGTACCATCCACAAATTTTAATGGGGGTTCCTTCTTTATTTGAATCGCTATTAAAGGAGTGGAACGATGAGATTGACTTAGATTTTTTAAAATGTGTATTAGTAGGAGGAGATGCTTTAAAAAAAGACTTGCGCGATAAAATAAATAAGTTTTTAAAAAGGCATAATTCTCATATAAAGGTGAGTGAAGGATATGGCTTGAGTGAGGCTGTGTGTGGTGTTGTACTTGGTAATCCTCTTAGAAGTAAGAATGATACGATTGGTATTCCCCTGCCTGGAATTTATGTTGGTATTTTTAATGAAAATAATGAGGCTATGCCTTATGGAGAGATGGGAGAAATATGTGTTTGTGGTCCTACTGTAATGTTAGGATATTATAATAATGAAAAGGAAACTAATATGGCTTTACGCATTCATAAAGATAATAATATATGGTTACATACAGGAGATATTGGGTCTATGGATAAATATGGCTATATTACTTTTGTTAATAGGCTTAAAAGAATAATTATTTCATCAGGTTATAATGTTTATCCAAGTCAAATTGAAAAATTGATAGAAACACATCCTTCTGTTATGCAGTGTACTGTAGTAGGTGTTCCTCATAAAAGAAAAATAGAAGTACCTAAAGCATATATTGTCTTAAAAAATAATCATAAAAAGAGGGAGTTAATAACCCTTGAGTTAATGTTACTGTGTAAAAAGAACTTACCAAAATATTCTTGGCCTTTTAGTTATGAGTATGTAAAGTGCTTACCTACTACAGCTGTTGGTAAAATTAATTTTAAGGAATTACAGGAGAAAAGGACGAATGATAGTGAATGAAGAGTTTTATATTTAAAAGATTAGAAAAACTGACAAAAAAAGATGTGAATAATTTTACATCAAAGTTTGGTTTAATTATGAGAAGAATTTTTTACAAACCTATTAGTTTGAGTTATAGGGTCATAATGAGGGTAGTTTATAGACAAAAAATATTTGTTGATAATAGAGTAAAATTAGATAAACATAAAACTTATATTTTTGCTGCTAATCATTCTTTTTATTTTGATGGGGCTGCTGTTATTGCTACTGCTGATAGAAGTTTCTATTCATTATTTGGTGCTACAGAACAATTATCTGTAGAGGTAATGACAATGTTTCTTTGGATTTATGGTTTAATTTATTTGAACAGATTTGATAAAAAAAGCAGAAAAGACTCTGTAATCAAAATGAACAAAGTTATAGAATCAGGAACTAGTATTTTGATTTTCCCAGAGGGAAGATGGAATGATAGTGAAAATTTATTATGCCAAAAATTGTTTGCTGGACCATATACATTATCAGTACACAATAAAATTGAAGTGGTACCAATATCTTTATTTAATGAAGAGAATAATATATATGTTAGTTATGGAGAGCCTTTAAAATTATATGAGTATCAAAAGGATAAGGCTATTGAAATATTAAGAGATACTTTAGCTACTATGTATTATGAACAAATAGAAAAGCATTCAACATTAATAAAACGTGAAGACTTAAAGGGTGATATTCATTTTCAATATATGGATGAGAGAATGAAAGAGTATAGTAAGGCTAAATGGCCTAGTGATTACTGTTGGGATGATGAGTTATTTACATATAATGGTGATGATGTTGATATTGAAGAAGTGTGGAAGGATATTGATAAAGTCAATATTAATATACATAACATTGATAAGTTTATTGCAATATTGAAAGAATTAGAAGAACGAAAAAAATATAATTTTAAAAATTATATGAATGAAAACTATAAAAAAAGATATTAGTTAAATTTAATAGCTAATTCTTTTATTTTTCTAAATCTATGATTAAGACCTGATTTTGTAATGCTTTTACCTGTTTCTAAACTTATAATTTCACTGAGTTCTTTTAGTGAAGCTTCTTGATATTTTTTTCGATATTTTAAGGCTTCTTTAGTTTTATCATCAAGTAATTCTACAGCCATATTGTCTTCAAGTATTTTTATATACCTTAACTGTTCCATAGCTGAATCTATTACTCTATCCATATTTGCTTGTTCACAGTTATTAAGTCTGTTAGTCTTGTTTTTCTTATCTCGATATACTCTTATTCCTTCATAATATAATACAGCTTTATTAGAGCCTAATATTTTTAAAAAATCACTAATTTTATCTGCTTCTTTAATGTATAACATATATCCTTTATCACGACTAAGTAATTTGGCATTTAAAGAATATGTATTAAGAAGTTTTTGAATAAAGATGACTTCTTCTTTTTTATTTATTAAAAACTCTAGATGATATCTACTGGTCTTTGGATCATTGATACTACCACTACTTAAGAAAATTCCTCTTAAATAACCTCTAATATCATCATCTGATTCTACTAAATAATTAGGTACAGCTTCATCTGTAACACAAAAGGTTTCTTTTATAAAATTTGAGCCTTTAGTAATAATTAAAGCTTTAAGTTTATTTTTACTAAAGTTATTATTATCTAAAGATTCTTCAATGTAAGATATTTCTTCATATTCAGCGAGTAATTCTTTAAAGTATGTTATAACAGAGGTATTTTCACTACTAATAGCAATATTGTTTCTTATTATCTGATAATTGTTACGAAAAAAACCTGCAATTAAAGCTATTTTAGCTGTCTCAGTTAATTTTAATGTTGTAAGTTCAGTTTTTACTGTACTTGTAAAAGACATAAAATATCCCCCCTATTTCATTAAGTAAGAAAAAATTAAAGAACTAAGTTTTTGACTATGATGTTTTAGAGTATTGTCTGCTATAGTTAGAAGGTCTGCTTCAATAAATTCGGTATCTAATTTTGCAAGAGCAGCATAGTCTATTTTTACAGGATCTTTTCTTTCTTTGCAGGCATATCTTATGGCCATTTCTTTACTTATTTTGGAGTTAGAGGCAATAACTACATCTAGTTTGTGTTTTCCCAAGTATTTATTTATAAGATTTACATGATCACTGACAGTAAAATCATCTGTCTCGCCTGGCTGAGTTACTATATTACATAAATACATAAGTGGAGCTTTTGTTTTATCTATACACTTAATAATATCCTTGCAAATTAAATGAGGAAAAATACTAGTATAGAGACTACCCATACTAAAAATAATTAAGTCTGCATTCATTATAGCTTCTTTAACTTCATCTAAGACTAGAGGCTCTTCTTTATAAAATAACTTTTTAACTTTCTTTTCACTTTTAGTAATGGTATCTTCTCCTTCTACAATACTACCATCCATCATTTCTGCCATTAGTGTGACATTAGCATCTTCTGTTAATGGTAAAACTTTATTTTTAATATCCAAAAGCACACAAAGTTCATCGATAGATCTTTTTAGACTACCTGTAATATTTAAAAGCGAAATAAGTATCAAATTCCCTAAAGCATGGCCATCTAAATCGCTTGAAGTATTAAAACGATATTCTAACATATCTTTAATATTATCACTGCTTGATGATAAACTGCTAAGAACACGTCTTATATCTCCAACAGCAGGAACATGAAATTCTTCTCTTAATTTACCAGTACTTTTGCCACTATCTGATACTGTAATAATCGCTGTTATATCAAGAGGAAAATCTTTAAGTCCTTTTAGTAGATAAGAAAGTCCTGTTCCTCCTCCAAACACAACTATTTTTTTATTATTCATTTACTAATCATCTCCTTGAAATTTCTAAAGCAACACTAGCTGCTTCTCCCATAGCAATAACTATTTGGTAGTCGAGCTTTTTTATGGCATCTCCTATTGCATAAACTCCATCTATAGAACTCATTAATTTTTCATCCGTCTTAACATATCCTTCATCATCTAAGATATTTAAAGATTTTAGAAAATTGGCATTAGGAGTTTGCCCTATATAAATAAACACACCATCAGTAATTAAGTTATTACTATTTTTGGTTTCTATAATTATTTTACCATCTTTTTTAAATTCTTTCACTTCATCTTTTGTAAAGCTAATGTTATTAATAGTTTTCACTGTGTCCTTAAGATATGATTTTGCACTAACTTTATTCCGATATAAAATAGTTACTTTACTAGCAAGCTTACTTAAGTAAATCGCACTTTCAAGGGCAGCATCAGATGCTCCTACTACGACAATGTCCTTATCTTTATATAAAGCACCATCACAAACAGCACAATAACTTATTCCTTTAGTTCTAAGGTCGTCTTCCCCTTTAACCCCTAGTAGTTTAGGTTTACGACCGGTAGCAATTATTATATAATCACAAATATACTCATCTTTATTAGTAATTACCTGCTTATTTTTATCTATCTTAAGTTCTTTAACTTCTTCATATTTAACAGGAACTCCTAAATCAGTAATCTGTTTTAACATCTTTAGGGCTAAATCACTTCCACTAATAGACTCATATGAGGGAAAGTTCATAATATTACCATTATCAACTATCTGTCCTCCTGGCATAGACTTCTCTAAAATAATACAATTAATACCTGCTCTATTTAAATAAAGGGCAGCAGTCATTCCTGCTACTCCACAGCCTATTATAACTACTTTATATTCATTATTCATAAAGCACATCCTTTCTATATAACTTCTTATTTTTTCTTAAAAATACAAAATAAACTCCTAGTATAAACAAGACTACTGATACAAGTTGAGCTATTCTAATGGGACCTAACATTAAACTATCTAGTCTCATACCTTCTATTATAAATCTAATAAATGAATACCACATAAAATAAAGGCCTGTTAACTGTCCTGTTTTAATATTTTTATAAAACTTTCTTGTTAGTATAAGTATTATAAAGCCAAGAAAGTTCCATAAAGACTCAAAGAAGAATGTTGGCATATAATAGGTTCCATTTATATACATTCCATTGATAATAAACTCTGGTATATGTAGGCTTTTTAAATAACTATATGATGTAGTATAACCATAGGCTTCACTATTGAAGAAGTTACCCCATCTACCTACCACTTGTCCTATAATAAGACCTATTACTAGTATATCTAAAAGTTTTAAAAGATTTAATTTATGTTTTCTACTATAATACCAAAGATATAAAAATCCTCCTAAGATGCCTCCATGAATAGCAAGACCTCCATGCCATATATAAAATATTTCTATAGGGTTAGATAAGTAATATGAGAAATTAAATATAACATAATAACACCTTGCTCCTATTATAGCCCAAATAATTGTATAAAAGAACATATCAAACATTTCATCTTTATTAATCTTTTCTTTTCTAAGTTCTAAAAAGATAAATATAATACCTACTATAACTCCTAAGAGAATAAAAACAGAATAATAATATATTTTTATAAAGCCTAAATCTAAGAGTACTCTATCCATGACGTTTAACCTTTCTTATAATTGGTTTAATAGCAAATTCTTCTATTAAAAAATTAGCAACTGATATTAATATAGATATAGCAAGAGCAGCCCAAAAATCAAGTATATTAAAATATTTACCAAGTATCCAATCTGTTAATTTTAAGATGAATAAGTTTATGAAAGGATAAAAAAGTCCTAGCGTTAAAGCTGTTACTGGTATAGTTAATCTTACTAATAGGGGTTTTATAGTTTTATTTAAAATATAAATAATAAAAGAGGCTAATATGGAAAATAGAATTGGATGAGATGGATCTATATAAAATGTTTCAAAAAAAAGAGAAACTAAAAAGAAGACTATAGAATAACTAGCAAAATACAAAAACCATTCTAAAAGTCTATTTAATCTGATTTTATCTTTTGTTTTGACAATTATCTTCATAGTCTCCTCCTATAGCTTTATAACATTTTCTTTAAAAACTGCCCTGTATAAGATTCTTTAATTTTACTAACTTCTTCTGGAGTGCCAGTAGCGACTATACTACCTCCTCCGTCTCCTCCTTCTGGACCAAGATCAATAATGTAATCAGCACATTTTATGACATCTAGGTTATGTTCTATTACAACAACTGTATCTTTATTATCAACTATTTTCTGTAAAATTGCAAGTAGCTTCTTAATGTCATCAGAATGAAGACCTGTTGTCGGTTCATCTAAGACATATAAAGTTTTACCTGTAGCTTTCTTTTGTAACTCTTTAGCAAGTTTAACACGCTCTGCTTCTCCACCACTTAATGTAGGAGCACTTTGTCCTAGTTTAATATAACCAAGTCCTACATCTTCAAGTACTTGAAGTTTATTTTTGATTTTAGGAACATTACTAAAGAATTCTAAAGCTTCACTAACTCGCATATTTAAAACATCTGCAATATTCTTTTCTTTATAGTAAATGTTTAAAGTTTCTTTATTATACCTTGTACCATGACAAACTTCGCAAGGAACATAGACATCTGGTAAGAAATGCATTTCTATTTTCTTAACACCATCACCTCTACAAGCTTCACATCTACCACCTTTTACATTAAAGGAAAATCTATTTTTTTCAAACCCATACATCTTTGCTTCTTTTGTATTAGTAAATAGTTCTCTAATATCATCAAATACTCCTGTATAAGTAGCAGGATTACTACGAGGAGTTCTACCGATTGGAGATTGTGAAATATCAACAAGTTTATCAATATTATTAAGTCCTAATATCTTATTATGCTTACCTGGCTTAACTTTTGATTTATATAAAGTATTAGAAGTCGCTTTAACAAGTATCTCATTAATTAAACTACTTTTACCACTACCACTAACTCCTGTAATACAAGTAAATGTTCCAAGAGGAATTTTAACATCTACATTTTTTAAATTATTCTCTTTAGCACCTTTAATAGTTATAAACTTACCAATGTTTTTTCTTCTTATTTTAGGTATTTCAATACATTCTTTTCCACTTAAATAACGTCCTGTAATACTTTCATCACACTCCATTACTTCTTTTGGTGTGCCTGATGCTACAATTTTTCCACCATTATCTCCTGCTTTTGGGCCAACATCAACTAAGTAATCAGCAGCAAGCATAGTATCGGTATCATGTTCAACAACTATTAGTGTATTACCTAAGTCTCTCATTTCAAGTAAAGAGTTAATAAGTCTATCATTATCTCTTTGATGAAGTCCTATACTAGGTTCATCAAGAACATAAAGAACTCCAGTTAAACGAGAACCTATTTGCGTAGCAAGTCTAATGCGCTGTGCTTCTCCCCCACTTAAAGTTCCAGCACTTCTTGCAAGAGTTAAATACTCAAGCCCTACATTTTTTAAGAATGATAAGCGTGATTTAATTTCTTTAAGGATAAGGTCAGCAATCTGCATTTTTTCCTTACTAAGTTTTAATTTATCAAAGAAAATAATAAGTTCTTTAACACTCATACATGTTACTTCATAGATGTTTTTTCTACCTACTTTAACAGATAAAACATTATCAGCAAGTCTTGCCCCAGCACAAACTTCACAAGTAGTTTCTATCATAAATTTCTCTAACCATTCTCTAATCCATCCACTAGATGTTTCCATGTAACGACGTTCTAGATTATTGATAATTCCTTCATAATAATCTGTTTGATTAGTAACATTGCCACTTTTAGACTTATAGTTAAAATGTATCAGTTCATCACTACCATAAAAAATTAGATTTTGTTCTTCCTTTGTTAGCTTTTTAAAGGGTTTGCTAGTACTAATTTTATAGTGTTTACACATACATTCTAGTCTTTTATAGTATATGTTATCAGTATCATCGCCAAGAGTAACAATCGCTCCTGCTTTTAAGGATTTATTCTTATCAGGGACAACTAAGTCAGGATCTATTTTTAACTTAATACCAAGTCCTTTACATTCAGGACAAGCCCCATAAGGAGCATTAAAGCTAAACAAACGTGGTTCAAGTTCTGGTAGAGAAAAATCACAATATGGACAAGCAAAGTCTTCTGAATAAACTACTTCCCTATCTCCAAGAAAGTCTATTACTACCTTACCTTTACTAAGTTTAGTAGCAATCTCTAAAGATTCAAAAAGTCTACTTCTAATACCATCTTTTAAGATAATTCTATCAACAATTACTTCAATATTAGACTTTTTATTTTTCTCTAAATTAATCTCTTCAGTTAAATCATGCATTTCTCCATTTATTCTAATTCTAACAAAACCTTGTTTTCTTAAATCATCAAGTAAATCTTTATGAGTACCTTTTTCCCCATGAACAACTGGAGCCATTATAACAAGTTTAGTTCCCATATCATGTTCTAATATTTTATTAGTCATCTCTTCAATACTTTGACTAGTTATCGGAATATTATGATTAGGACAATATGGTATGCCTACTCTTGCAAATAAAAGACGTAAATAATCATATATTTCTGTAACTGTACCAACAGTACTACGAGGATTCTTACTAGTAGTTTTTTGGTCTATACTAATTGCAGGACTAAGACCTTCTATTGAGTCAACATCAGGCTTTTCTGTTCCTCCTAAAAACTGTCTAGCATAAGCAGATAAACTCTCTACATATCTTCTTTGACCTTCAGCATAAATAGTATCAAAAGCAAGAGAAGATTTACCACTTCCACTAACTCCTGTCATTACAATCAATTTATCTTTAGGTAGTTCTATTGAAACATTTTTTAAATTGTTTTCTCTAGCACCTTTAACTATTATTTTATCCACAATTACCACTTCCTTAAAACGTTATATATTATAATATAAAATTATACTTTTTTCTACTACCAAAATATACCATAAGTATACTAATTAGTCAAACATATTTTCTATTAAATAAGAAAAGAAAAAGTATAGACAAATTATATCTATACTTCGCTTCTAAATAAAATTTTAAACTCTAAAATTACCTAGTCTTACTAGTTTTGCTCCTCAAAGTATCAATTTGAATGCCATCTAAATATTCTGGCTTGAACGTATATTTAAAAGCCTCTTCAAAATATTCACGTACACCATTAGGCATATTATTTAAAGCTTCTTGTTTTATTTCATCAGTTGCAATATTAGGAGTATAATCAAGACCGTCAGCAGTTAAACTTTTATTATCAAAATTAGCTAAAGATCCTATTCCTTGTAAAGATGAAAGATGTCTCATATCAAGTTCTGCATAACCATTTACTGCTTCTTTATTTTTACCTTCACTAACTACAGCAGCTATGTAACCAATAGGTTCACGTCTTATAACCGTCCATTCGTCCATAGATGCTCTATCAAATAAAAAATTAGAATGTTCAGAATCAACAAAAGGTCCTTCAGCATAACTCCTTACTATCTCAACGCCATTTGAATTATATTTCTTTTCAGTTTGGCCAGTAAATGTTCTTCCTTCTTCTTTTTCATCCTTCTTTCCTATTGCAGTAAACATACGTGTAGTAATGCCTTTTTCATCTGGCAATATTTTTCCAATCTTCACTGTTTTCGCAGGTTCAAAATCTCCTAATTTCTGGTCAAAAGATTGAAGTACGGTAACATTACCTGTAGATGATACTCTAACAGTTGTTTCATAATTATCAAATACATGAGAATCATGATAAAATGTAACTTTTTTTTCATAATCGTCACTAATTACACCTGTATTTCTTTTTTGACTAAGAGCTTCCCATGAAATACCAACATCAGATAAAAATCTATCTAATGACGGATTATTTAATATTTTTTCATCTGCACCAAGCATTTTCAAAAAATCTTTTTTAGTCATATCTTTATACATAACATCACATCTCCTTACTTATAATAATATAGCAAATATTATTTGCAAGCAATAAATACCCATTTATTTTACAAAAATTTACAATACTATCTTTGTCCTAGTAAGAAAGCAATAATAGGTATTAATAAACTACTAGCAATTATAACGAAAGCTAAAGCATAATTAGTAACAAAAGCTGCTATATTATCTTTATTATCTTCGTCATTACCATAATGACCAGTACTCTTAACATAACTTCTACCCCTACTAGCTCCTCCCTCTTCTTCAAGGGCCTTATTAAGTTTAGTTATTTCCTGTTTATTTTTAATATCTAAATAATCACTTAAATACGTATGACCGCTATTAACTAATATCATTTGATAGTAATTAACTAAATTTTCTGGAATAAATATTTTAAACTGTGAAAAGTTTTGCTTTAAAAAATCAGGTCTTAGATAATCTAGAGTTTCTGATAAGAGACCAACTTCTAAGAAAGCTAAATTATATATATTACTATTTACTTTGTTAGTTAAATCATCATCCATCACATCAATACTTTTGAAATTAACATAGTCTTTATTATCATTAGTGACACCTACTACAATATTTTTGGGATTGAAGTTAATAACATAATAGCCTTTACTATGAATATACTTCATTGTAGAATCCATTATGTAAAAAAGCTGAGTATATTCATCGTTATCATGATAAGACTTGATATAATCATCAAGAGTCTCTTCATAAGGCATCCTAACTATCTCTCCCATAAGTATCACTCTTTCTATCTTTTATACTATAATTTTATAGTATTTTAATAATAATTACAAGTAGCCAAATATTTTATTTCTCTTTTGATACTTTGATTTAATTAATGATTACTAAAAATTATTCGCTAATAATAGGCTTAAATTTTGTTTTCATCGTTTTAATAACTCTACTAATTCTAGTATTATCAATTTCTAATAATTCTGATATCTCTTGGTATTTAAAGTTATTTAGTCTTAATTCTATAATTGCAGCATCAATAAAATTAATACTATATAAGTATTCTTTAATCTTTTTATTCAAATAAAACTCTTCTATTGAAACATAGGGATCTATAGCAGTAGAATCTCTAATTTCATAATCTATTTCTTGATAAGTTAAGAGAGGTTTGTGTTTTAATCTAAAAATATTTCTACATAGGAGATTAAAATTAGATGTTAGACAAACTAAAAGAAAAGAATAAAAAAGATTACCCTTATAAGGATCAAAGCATTTAATCGCCCGATTAAAAGCTATTAGTCCTTCTTCATAAAAGTCATCAAAGGTATATCCTTTATAGTTGTTACTTTTTAAGTAAGTATAGTATTCTAGGGCTTTATTATAAATAATAGGTTTATACTTACTGAGCATAATATTATATGCTACTTCATCTTCTTCATAAATTAAGTCTAATAGTTCATAGTCATTATATTTCATAAAACCTACTTTCTATTTCGGACTATCTCATAGATTAAAATACCTGCTGCTACTGATGCATTTAAACTATCTATTTTTGGATTAAGAGGAATAGTAACTAAAAAATCACAAGATTCTTTAATTAGTTTACTCATTCCTTTTTCTTCATTACCGATTACAAGGCAAACTTTCCCATTATAATCTACACTCTTATAATCTTCTCCATTCATAACAGTACCATAAATCCAAAAACCATTATCCTTAAGTATTTTAACAGTATTATTAAGATTAGTAACTAAAACTATATCAATATCAAATACTGCCCCTACACTAGTTTTTACAACAGTAGAGTTTACTACAACTTGTCTATCACTTGGAATAATAATAGCATTAAATCCTGCTGCTACTGATGTTCTAATAATAGCACCAAAGTTATGAGGGTCAAGAATATGGTCTAAAATAAGAACTTTGTCATATCCTTTTTCTAATATTTTATTTAAAGGTGTATATAAATAGTCCTCCATATCGATGATTATACCTTGATGATTTTCTTTGGTCAAATTATCAATTTCCGATTTTCGAGCTAAATTTACTTTAGATTTTGGAAATTCCTCTAGTAGATTTTCAATTTTCAAGTAATATTTCTCCTCAATTTTTAATTTTCTAACTTTTTTCAAAAGTTTTTTGTCTTTTAATATTCTTTCTGCTACATTTCTTCCATATACTAACATAATTCCTCCGTAATATTATTAATAATTTCAGTTATTCTATAGTCTTTACCTTCAAGTTTTAAATAACCAATTAAAGCCTCAAAAGCTGTTGACTTTTTATATTCTATTATACTGCACCCTTTAGGATTGGAGTGGCTCTTAGCGTTTCTAGCTCGTTTAATAACATTAATTTCATCTTCATTAAAGAAGTTTTTATCTAACATTTTATCTAAGAAATAAGCTTGTCTTTTGGCACTAACATAATTAATAGATTCTTTTTGCAAGTCATTAACTTTATTTATTTTTTTCTCGATTAAAAATTCTCTAATATATTCTTCGTAAATGGCATCACCTAAATAGGCAAGTACCAAAGAATTAACACATCTAATATCCATAAGCAATCTCCTAAAGAAAAAAGACTATAAAGTCTAATCCCTATCATTTCCCATAACTATTAAAACTAATCTAAGTAATTCTAGAAGAGTTGTTATTAAAGATGCTACATATGTCATAGCAGCTGCTCCTAACATAGAACTTGCCATTTTTCTTTCACTGTTATCAATTACTTTTAATCTACTGAGAAACTTTTTGCCACGACTTGAGGCATTAAACTCAACTGGTAAGGTAATTAGCTGAAATAAAAGGACAGCAACTAATAGGAAGATTCCTACCCAAGCAAGATTCATCGCTCCAAAAATAAGCCCTATTAAAACAGCTATGTAGCCAAACTTGGAGCTAAAGTTTACAATTGGAACTAAGAAAGATCTAAATCTTAAGAAGAAGTATCCTTCTTTATCTTGAACAGCATGACCACATTCATGAGCAGCAACAGAAACACTTGCAATAGAGTTTCCATTGTATATATCAGTAGATAATCTAACTACTTTGGCATTAGGGTCATAGTGATCTGTTAAATATCCTTTAGTCTCTACAACATAAACATTATCAAGCCCATTGTCTTTTAATATTTCACGAGCAACTTCTGCACCAGTCATTTCACTTTTTACTTTAACTTTCTTATACTTACTATATCTTGTTCTTAAATAAATATCTGCAACAAGTGTTATAAGAAAAGCAATTATAACAAAGGTATATCCAAAATACATATAATAAAACATTTAAAACCTCCTATATTTTCTCTAAAATGGTCCCATTTCTACCATCTATTAATCTAATACCTTTACTTTCTAAATAATCACGAATTCTATCAGCTTCTGCATAATTCTTATTTTTCTTAGCAATATTTCTTTTTTCTATTAAACTATTTATCTCATCATCAATATCTATTATATCATCTTTTAGTAAATCTAAACCTAAAACTTTATCAAATTCTAATACTAAATTTTTCTTAGTCTTATCACTTGCATCCAGTTTTAAGACTTCATAAAGAACTGTTAAGGCCATTGCAGTATTTATATCATCAGATAGAGCATCTTTAAATTTATCTAAATATATTTTAACTATCTCTTTATCAAGTTCTCCTTCATCTTTAAGTAAAGATACTCTATTCTTAAGTTTTTTATAAGTATTTTCTGATTGACTTAAAGTTTCATAAGTGAATAGTAAAGGTTTACGATAATGAGACTCTAGACACATATAACGATAACTTAAAGGATTAAAGCCCTTTTCTTCTAAGGCACTAACAGTAAGTATATCTCCTTTAGACTTACTCATTTTACCACTCTTATCATTTAAGTGTTCTCCATGTACCCAATAATTACACCATTTATGTCCAAGATAGGCTTCACTTTGAGCGATTTCATTAGTGTGATGTGGGAAGATATTGTCAACACCTCCACAATGAATATCAAGATACTCTCCAAGATTTTTAATAGCAATACAAGAACACTCTATATGCCAACCAGGATAACCTACTCCAAATGGACTATCCCATTTTAATTCTTGAGAATCAAACTTAGATTTAGTAAACCACAAAACAAAATCGGCTTGATTTCTCTTATTACTATCAAATTCTACACCTTCACGAACACCAACAACCATATCATCTACTTTATGATTAGTTAAAGTATAATAGTCACTTAGTTTAGAAGTATCAAAATAGACATTACCACCTGCTTTATAAGCATAACCTTCATCAAGTAATTTCTCTATCATCTTTATATAAGAATCTATATTACTAGTAGCAGGACTAACAATACTAGGCCACTTAATATTAAGTTTCTCAGTATCTTTTTTAAACTCATCAGTGTAAAACTTAGCGATATCTAATACTGATTTATGTTCTCTCTTAGCACTTTTAAGCATTTTATCTTCGCCACTATCAGAATCACTTGACAAATGTCCAACATCAGTAATATTCATACAGCGTTTTACTTTATACCCTAACATATTTAAAGTTTTCTCTAATATATCTTCCATTATATAAGTCCTTAAATTACCAATATGAGCATAATGATAAACAGTAGGACCACAAGTATACATCTTAACTTCATTTTTATCTATTGGTACAAACTCTTCTACACTTCTTGTAAGAGTATTATATAATTTCATAAGAAGCACCTCTTTCTAATTGTATATATTATAACATCAAACTAACTAAAAGAAAATAAGAGACTAAATAATAATCTCTTATTATATTATATGATTATTTTATAATTTTTTTCTTCTGCGATATCAAAATTACAACTAGTACTTAAGCTTTGATTCATTATTACAT
>CAZJKS010000001.1:23519-46598 GCA_964546695.1 uncultured Muribaculaceae bacterium
CATTATTACATTTTATAGTCTACTTTATTGTATACTAAGCCTAATAAACCTCAAGAATTAATCTTGAGGCTCACTATAATTAATAACATTAGAAACAGGTATAATATAATTATTTTCATCTAACTTTGTCAAAGTATCATATAAACATATTATTCCCCCAGTACCTATTTCTTTTTTAGTTTTCTCTAACTTACTAAAGTTCTTAATCATTTCTTTTTTAGGAATAGCAGTCTTTTTTATCTCTAAAGGATATAACTTATTATTCTTATAAAATATTAAGTCTATTTCATTTTTCTCTTTATCACGATAATAATAAAGATTAGGGGTAATTCCCCTAGCATTATAAGCTTTAATTATTTCACTAACAATAAATGTTTCTAAATAATGTCCAGAACTTGAACCAAGTTGTAACTCTCTTGCACTAGTATATCCTGCCAAATAAGCAGCAAGACCTGTATCCATAAATACAATTTTGGGTAAATGAGTTATTCTTTTAAGTTCACTATTCATATAAGGTTCAAGTAAATAAACTAGTCCAGAAGTTACTAAAATACTCATCCACCTAACTGCAGTTGGAACACTAATTAAAGCATCATTAGCAAGTGCTGTATAATTAAGTTGTTCTCCTGTCCTTGAAGCAACACTTACAATAAATTTTCTAAAACTAAGTTCATTTCCTATCTCTGTTAATTCTTTAACATCACGAGAAATATAAGCATCAAGATAACTACTAAAATAAATATCACGAGATAAATCTTTTTCCATATAAAGTGTAGGCATACCACCTTTAAATATTATCTCATATAATTTATTAACATCTATCTTAGGCATAGTTTTATACTCATTTAATTTAGCAGGGTCAAACAACTCTTTCTTTTCATTTTTAACTATCTCAGAATACATAAAACTATTTAAATTAATAATTCCAACACGTCCCGCCAATGACTCACTAACATTTTTCATCAAATGAAATTGTTGTGAGCCTGTTAACCAGTACATTCCATTTTTATTTTCTTTATCAACATTTATTTTTATATAAGAAAACAAATTAGGAGCATACTGTACTTCATCAATAAGCAAAGGAGCAGGATGTTCTTCTAAAAATAATTTAGGATCGCTCTTTGCCTGTTCACGCAAAACTTCATCATCCAAAGTTATATATTCCATATTATCAGGTTTTAAACTAAGTAAAAGTGTCGTCTTTCCAACTTGTCTAGGTCCTGTAACTAACAAGACTTTAAACGTTTTATTAATATTTTCAATAATTTCTATCGTTTCTCTAGAATACATAAACATCACTGCCTTTCAACTTAATTATACAGTCAAATGTTACAAAAGTCAATGCTCTTATGTTAAATTAGTCGCTATGGTCATGTTAAAATAGTCAGCAATATCATATTAAATTAGTCAGACAGTTATCTCTTTCTTACCATTATACCAAGCATCAACAATAATAGGAGTAACCACTTCATCTATAACCTTATCAACCCTTCTCGCTCCAAACTTCTCATAATTACTATCTTTAATAACTTTATCCACAATTGCTCTTGATATCTTTATCTTTAAATCTTTCTTTTTAAATCCTTCTATTAAGACATTTAATCTTTTTTCCACAATTTTGCGAATAACATCACTACTTATATCATTAAAGTAATAAATCTGCCCTATTCTATTAACAAATTCTACACCTAAAAACTCTTCTATATCAATAGTGTTCCTACTTTCTGTAAAACCAATGGCATCATTAGAATAGCCTAAATTAGTAGTCATAAAAAGAAACACGTTATCAAATCTTACTTTTCTACCTTGAGAGTCAGTTAACACTCCTTCATCAAGTACTTGTAAAAATAATTTTATAACTTCATTTGAAGCTTTTTCTATCTCATCAAGTAATATAACAGAGTGGGGATGCATTCTAATTGTATCAAGAACAGTTAAGTGATTATCAAAGCCGACATAACCTGGTGGAGAACCAATAATTTTACTAGCTGTATGGGGTTCTTTATATTCACTCATATCTAGTCTAATAAAGTTAGATTCTCCGTATAGAAATTTGGCAAATTTTTTAACTAATAAAGTTTTACCTACTCCTGTCTTTCCACAAAACAAGAAAGATTCAATATGAGGTTTTTCTTGAAATCCAAGCCTTACTTTCTTTACTCTTTTTACTAGATTAGTTATTATTTCATCTTGCCCTAAAATTTCCTTTCTTAAAGTTTTATCTAGATTATTTATAATTTTTCTGCTACTTTTATTTATTTCATAAACAGGAATTTTAGTTTTTAAATATATAACATCTGCTACCATCTCTTTTGTAATCTTTTTAGGTTTTCTTTTTGAAATAATGTTAAGTTCTAATTCATTTTTTCTACTTAATAATTCTTTTTCTTTTTCTTTAAATGTTGAAGCAAGATCAAAGTCTTGTTTAATAATTGCTTTCTTTTTATTATTTATAACTTCTTGAAGTTCTATATTTATTATAGATAGTTCTTTATCATTTTTACTTTCTAAAAGAGATGTTTTTGTACACACTTCATCTAATATATCAATAGACTTATCAGGTTGATAATATTCGTATATATATGTACTAGAAAGCTCTACTATTAAATCTATAATATCATCACTTATACTTACAAAATGATATGCTTCATATAATGGTTTTATTTTTTTTAAAATCTCTTTAGTCTTTTCTTTACTTGGTTCTTCTACTGTAATAATTTGAAATCTTCTATTTAAAGCTTTGTCTTTTTCTATAAAGTTATGATACTCATAAGTGGTAGTTGCACCAATAACTCTAATTTTTCCTCTTGCTAAAGCTGGTTTAACTATATTAGAAGCATCTATAGCTCCTTCTGCTCCTCCTGCTCCTACTATTGTGTGTATTTCATCTATAAAAACAATTATGTCTTTATTATCTTCTAGTTCTTTGAGTATTTTAGATACTCTTTCTTCAAATTCACCTCTATATTTTGTTCCTGCAACTAAACCTGCCATAGGTAATGATAGAATTGTTTTATCTTTAAGTAAAACTGGAACATTGCCTTCTACTATTCTTCTTGCTAACTCTTCTACTATTGCTGTTTTACCTACTCCTGCTTCTCCAATTAATAAAGGATTATTTTTACTTCTTCTACAAAGTATTTCAACTAAGGCTTTAATTTCATTTTCTCTTCCTATAACTGGATCTATTTCATTACTTATTACTTTTTTATTAAGATTAATTGCAAAGTCTTCTACTAATAGTTTTTTATGTGTTTTTTTCGTTGTTGCTTTTGTATCTTTAAAAATAAATTCATAAACTTCATCTATATCAATATTAAGTCCTATTAAAAGTCTAATAGCAACTCCTTCTCCTTCTTCAAGTATTGCAAGAAGTAGTTCATTAACACTTACTTCTACTTCTCCTTTTTCTTTACTATTTAAAATAGCTGTTTCTATAACTCTTTTCAAAAGTGGAGTGTATAAAAACCATTCATTTGCCTTCTTACCTACTCCTACTATTTTTATTAGTTCATTTTTGAAAAGATTATAAGTTATATTGTAAGATGCTAATGTCTTTGTTATTTCTAATTCTTTCATTGAAAGTATAGAAAGAAATAGATGCTCACTTCCTACATAGGGATGTCTTAAATTAGTCATCTCTTTTTTTGCTAATATTAAAGCCTTTTGAGCTTCTTCACTAAATCTTGAAAACATAAAAATCCTCCAATCTATTAATATTGTAAGGATTAATTGTATTTTAAATCAAGAAAAATTAACCATGAAAAAATGACAAAAAAAGCCCCCTTAGGGGACCTTTATTAAATCATTAATAATATTACTGTAAATATTATGAAAGCTAATACAAGCAATGCTACTAATAATTTCCATATATACTTAAACCATTCTTTATATGATGTATTAGTATATGCAAGAGTTACCATTAGTGGAATGCTTGTAGGTGCTACAAGTGTAACAATACCATATATAGCTTGGAAAATTACAGCAATAAGTTGATAATTATCAGTATCAGTAATAACACTTACAAAGTATGGTAAGACACTATAGAATGCATAAAGTGGATCACCATTAAAGATACTAGAAATAACTACAACTAAACCTGTAGTAAAGATATTAAATCCTTTAGTTAAGCCTAAAACAAAGTGATAGATAACTAATTGATATGGATCATATGTAGTAAGTACTAAACCTGTATAAATTAGTATTACAATTAATGCTGGTATTAGTGATTTTTTAATACCTTTACCAAAGCCATCAAATACTTCATCCCATTTAATTTTGTAAACAAACTTAATAATGATAATGGCAAGAAACATTAAAGTTACTAATTCAATTAAACTCCAATATCCAAATGAACTAATTGCTCCTAATATTTTTCCAAAGATAGGGAAGCCAAATAACTCGAATTCTGTGATTGCTGTAGTAATATCATCGAACAATGTTATTTCAAATGCACCATACCATGGAATAAAGCTTAGTATAGTAACAAGTAATAATAAGTCTAAGATAACTACTAATGGCCATATTTTAGTTTTTGTCTTTTTACCTTTGTTATTATCTTTGCTTTTTGTACTATTTTTACCTTTACTTGTCTTTTCTACTTCAACAGTTTTAACTTCTGTAGGGATAAATTCATTTTTATCTTCTACTTTTGTAGTACTTGCTTTCTTTCCAAATTTTAGAACAAAGAAAGCTAATAATACTATTCCTAGAACTAATAAAATTATTTTAGCCCAAATTAAATCTGTTAATTCAACTGATAGGTATTGTTGTAATACTTGGGTTGTATTATATGAAAATGTTGTTCCCATTAAACCAATAGCAACACTACCAGCTGTAATAGCAGTTGCAGCAAGCTTATTATATCCAAACATAAGAGTTAGTGATATAACAAATGGGAATAACATAATTAAAGCTAGTTGAAGTCCTGCAAATGAAGTAAGGATAGCAAATAAAGCCATAATTACAATTAAGCAAATTGCTTCTTTTCCTTTAAATTTCTTACAAAGACTATCTAGCACTTTTTTATATGCTTCTGTTTTATATAAAACTCCATAGAATCCACCAACAACTAATATAAATACAGCAACATAGCCAAAATAACCTAATACCGTTGATTGATATGATAAAAGATCAAATATTCCTACTTGATATCTACCTAAATCAGTATATTCAGTCTGATAAGTTGCACAAGGTAAAATCCATGTTAATAAAGCAAATACTAATAATGTTATAATAACAACCTTAAGCGCTTTATACTTTTTCATATCTTTCTCTCCTTCCACCTATAATTATACGAATATTTCTTTTAGTTTACAAGCTTTTACACAATTTTTTAATGAAATTTTTGTGAATTTTTAAAATTTGCAAAAAAAGACTTGAATATTTTTATGGAATTTAAATCTCTCGATAAATTTGATTCTGGATGCCATTGTACTCCGATAATAAATTTCTTAGTTTTAAGTTCTACTCCTTCTATTATCCCATCAGAACTTCTAGCACTAATATAATTAGTTTTCATAAGTGGCACATGATATTTATGTCTAGAATTAACTTTGATTTTCGTTTTTTCGATAATAGAAAACAACTTGCTATTTTTATTAATAATAATTTCATGAACATAATCCTCATTAGGTAGATAATGATTAATAAAGGTATTATTCTTAATTGTATTATCATAATAGGTTTCTTTACCTTTACTTATTACTTTACTCAAAGCTTGCATTCCTAAGCATATAGCAAGTAAGGGTTTATCTTTTCTAATAGCATAATCTATAACTATTTCATCAAGTGGATACCAAGTATCTCCTCCAGGTAAAATAAAGCCAGAACATATATTAAGAATATTTTCTAAATCTTTACTTTCTTCTTGATTATACTTTTCTTTAAAAGATTTTTCTTTTTTATTAATTGGTAATATTAATAAAGGAATGCCGCCAAATTTAGTAACAGCAAGTCTTATTTCTTCTATGCAAATAATATTAACATCTCCACTATATAATCTTCCTACAATACCAATAATAGGTTTAATATTAATCACCTCAAGATAAAATATGAAAAAGATAAGATTTTTTAACTCTTATCTTAAAGTTTTAACATTTTCTTTTATTTTTTCTAAATCAAAGTTATATTTTTCTTCATCTGAAACAAATGGTAATAATTCTTCTAGATTAGGGAAAGATTCTAAGTTAGGACTAAACATGGCAACAGTAGCATCGTTAATTAAATCACTAAAAGTTGTTTCAGCAAATAATATAGGTATCATAGATATATCTAAAACAGAGCAAATTTTAAGTTTTTCCTCGATATTCAAGTTATAAAATAACTCTAAGTAGCAAATTAAAGCTTTATATAAATCAACACTAACACTACCACTAAATGTGTTACCATCACTATTACCCAGTCTAAATTTAGGCAAATAACTAGATCCTCCAAAATAATCTATTTCATCAAAATCGATTAAATGACCACCATTTTTATCAATTAATAGATTATCACTATGGATGTCATTAAAACACATTCTATAGTCATGTAAGATAGATAACTGTTTGTCTATATCAAGACAAGCTTTAATCTTATCATGCAGAGAAAATACTTTTCCCTTAGAAAAAGGAACAGCATCTTTAAATTCTTTAATGACTATCCCTTCATAAAAATCATTAATAAAAAGCTCTGCAAGTAACTCCCCACTATTCTTGATATAAGGAAAGTTTAATAAGTATTCAAATTTATTTTTTACTAGCGGATTAGAATAAACATATCTTTTTAATAGATAATCATCTTTTCTTCTTAACTCTGCTGTTCTGCTAGTATAAACTAAATCTAGATTGTAATATTCTTTGCTAGTTAAATTTATTTTTTTTATCATTTTTCAATCGGTTTCATTGTAGGGAATAATATTACATCACGAATACTTTCTTTCTCTGTAAAAAACATTATAAGTCTATCTATTCCATAACCTACTCCTCCAGCAGGAGGCATGCCATATTCTAATGCTTCAATAAAGTCCATATCTATATCATTTGCTTCAACATTTCCTAAGTCTTTTTCTTTTAGTTGTTCACGAAATCTAGCTAACTGATCATCTGGATCATTTAACTCAGTATAAGCGTTTGCAAATTCACTACCTGCAATAAATAATTCAAATCTATCAACAAACCTAGGGTCATCTTTATTTTTCTTGGTAAGTGGAGAAATTTCAACTGGATGTCCATATAAGAAAGTTGGTTGAATAAGGGTCTCTTCTACATACTTTTCAAAGAAAAGATTAATGATATGCCCTACGGTTTTTTCATGTTCTTGAACTTCAATATTATGTTCTTTAGCAAGAGATAAAGCTTCATCAAGACTCATTTTATTCTTGAAGTTGATACCTGTTACTTCTTTTATAGCATCAACCATACTGATTCTTTTCCATGGTCCTTTTAAATTAATATCTTGATTATTCCAATGATAGTCCATTTTACCTATTACGTTTTCTGCAATATTAATAAACATCTTTTCTGTTAAATCCATCATTCCTTCTAAATCAGAGTATGCTTCATACACTTCCATAAGAGTAAACTCTGGATTGTGTTTATGATCCATACCCTCATTTCTAAAAGTACGTCCAATTTCATAAACCTTTTCCATGCCTCCAACTAATAACCTTTTTAAAGGCAATTCTAAGGCAATTCTTAGATACATATCTAAATCTTGGGCATTATGATGAGTAACAAAAGGACGTGCTGAAGCACCGGTTAATAGAGTTGATAGAACAGGTGTTTCTACCTCTACAAAGCCTTTATTATCTAAGAAATTTTGGATAGAACGAATTATTTTTGGTCTTATGAAAGCAACTCTTTTAGATTCATCGTTCATTATAAGATCAACATAACGTCTTCTATATCTTTCTTCAACATCAGTAAGTCCATGAAATTTTTCTGGCAGTGGTCTTAAAGCTTTTACTAAAGGAGTATATTCTATACATTTGATTGTTACTTCTCCTGTTCTTGTTTTCATGACTTTACCGTTTACGCCAACAATATCTCCAATATCAGCAGATTTAAATAATGTATAAATATCTTCTCCAACATCATTTATTGATATATATACTTGAATAGAGCCACTTTTATCTTTAATAGAGAAAAATGAAGCTTTACCCATTTTTCTAATAAACATAATTCTCCCAGCTACTTTAACAGTATCGGTCATATTGTCAAAAGCATCATGATCTACACTTTCATATTTTTCTTTTATATCGTTAGCATAGTCCTCCTTAAGATATTTGCTACCAAAAGGATCGTAGCCTAATTTTTTTAAATTTTCTTTTTTTTCTCTTCTTACTAATTCTTGTTCTGTTAATTTCCGCTCGTGCATAAAACATCCTCCTTAACTGTATCAGTGATTACAACTTCGGTTTTAACTATTTTATCATGTAACCCTTGAGCATTTTTAGTAAATGCTATCATTATTAAACTAATAATAAGTATTGCATATTGAATAAAACTTAGCATACTATTAATGCTTAGATATAAACTTTTATTTATAAATAATACTAAAGCTACAAAAAGAATATTAACTAATATACTATTATTGATCATACTTCTAATTAATAAATCATTCATAGACAAGTCTTTATCATTAGTTTTTATTATCTTAATTTTCATTATTTTCTTACCAAAGGTTTGTCCATTATTATAGCACGGATATACAACATAGTAAAGTAAACTTATAACAATGGAAATAACTGATATTATAACAGTTTGCCTAGATATATCATACTCTAAATCAACTAATTGATTAACATATTCTTCCATTGTAACAGTGCCATTTAAATATCCTTCTATTATAGTATTTTCTTCTTCATAAAGTTTTGTTGCTGTATCGTTTAAGGGTATAAACGTTGTAATGAATGACGTAATTATAGTAATTAATATTATATCTATTAAAAAAGCAAGTATTCTTTGACTAAACATAGCTTTAATGTTTGTATTTATTTTTACTTTTTCTCTTTTTTCGTCTTCTGTTTTTATTTTATCGTAAATATTTTTCTTTTTCATAAAGTTCCTCCTTAAACTTTTCTAATACTTGTAGTATATCACATATTTTAGTCATTTTATAAATTTTATTTTTAATATCATTACTTCCTTTAACACCTTTTAAATACCAACCTATATGACTTCTTATTTCTAACACAGCTTGCTTTTCATTTTTTAGGGTTGCTAGCATTTGTAAATGTTTGATACACATATCTATCTTATCAGTGGTAGTAGGAAGAGTATATGGCTTTCCTGCAAGATAGAGAACAGTATTTTTAATAAGCCATGGATTTCCTAAAGCCCCTCTTCCTATCATTACAGCATCACACCCAGTAAAATCTAACATCTCTTTTGCTTTTTCAGGACTATTAATATCTCCATTTCCAATTACTGGAATTTTAACGTTATTTTTGACATCACGAATTATGTTCCAATCAGCTTTACCAGAATAACCTTGACTTCTAGTTCTCCCATGTATACAAATAGCACTAGCTCCTGCTTCTTCGCAGATTTTAGCAATCTCAACTGCGTTTATATTATTAGCATCCCACCCACTACGAATTTTAACTGTAACTGGACATTTAACAGCTTTTACAACTGCATTAACAATCTCTTTCACTTTAGTAGGATTTTTAAGCAAGGCACTTCCAGCTTGAGCTCTTAAAGCTACTTTAGGAACAGGACATCCCATATTAATATCAATGATATCTGGCCTCATATTTTTTTCTATATATTTAGCAGCTTCAACAAAGCTATCTACATCACTACCAAATATCTGTTGAGCAATAGGGCGTTCAATATCTTCCATATAAAGCATATCTATTGTTTTTTTATTATCATAGCATATTGCCTTATCACTAACCATCTCAGCATAAATAAGTCCACATCCCATTTCTTTTATTATCTTTCGATATGCACTATTACAAATACCTGCCATAGGAGCAAGAACAACTCTATTTTCTATTTCAACATTACCTATTTTCCACATAAGATCACCCAACATTTGTACAATATAAACTTTTATGTTACTATGAATATATAAGAGAAATTTATATAAACTATTAAGTGAACATTCAACCTTATCTTATCGAGTGCCTACCCAAAACATTATTGTATGAAGACATTTAATTCATTAGATGAATTAAGTGTTGTTTTTATTACTATTATCAATATCATGAATAGAGAAAAGATAATAGAAACACATTTAAGTACTTTTTATACAAAGATATGTTTATTCTTATTTATCAAGACTCTTTTAAAAAAGATAGGTCTAGACTGGTGAAAGTTCCATAATCGTATTATATACTAAAGACAATTTTGATACAAGTTTTTTTCACAAATTAGATACTTTTATTTTCTAGAACTATTACTCTATAAAGTTAATATTTTTAAAATATATTTTATGTTTTTCTTTATCTTTTTCCACAATTTAAGTGGATAACTGACTTTATAATACAGAAAAAGAACTATTTTTCAAGTTCTTTTATTAGTTCTGCTTTATTCATCTTAGAGTATCCTTTAACTCCTTTTTCCCTAGCAAGTTCTTTCAATTTAGTTAAACTCATATTTTCATAATTTGTTTCTTCATCCTCTGGAGGCATCTCTCCATATTCTACTAGATAATCTATTTGTTCTTTAGTTAATGTTTCATACTCTAATAATGTCTTAGCAAGTAAATCAAGTAAGTCTCTATTCTTTTCAATTATCTTAGTAGCTTCTTCATAACACTTATCAATTATTTTTCTCATCTCTTGATCTATTTCATGAGCTACTTCATTAGAAAAGTTCCGTGTCTTAGCATAATCTCTTCCCAAGAAAGCACTGCCTTCTCTTTCTTCTAATTGCATTGGACCTAAATCACTCATTCCATATTCAGTAACCATTGCTCTTGCTATTTTAGTAGCTTTTTCAAAATCGTTTTGAGCTCCAGTTGTAACTTCACCAAATACAATTTCTTCACTAACACGTCCTGCAAGTAATCCTGTAATTTCTTCAAGTAAATCTGTTCTTGTCTTACAAATTTTTTCTTCACTTGGAATCATCATATTATATCCACCAGCAGAACCACGTGGAATAATAGTTACTTTTTGAACATCTGAAGCACCTTTTAATTTAATACCAACAACAGCATGTCCTGATTCATGATATGCAACTAGTTTACGATCATTTTCACTTCTTTTGGTACTTGTTTTAGCAGGTCCCATTAATACTCTATCACTTGCTTCATCAATCTCACTCATAGTAATAGCATCTTTATTGCGTCTAACTGCAAGTAATGCTGCTTCATTAAGTAAGTTTTCAAGGTCAGCACCAGAATAACCTGGAGTTCGTTTCGCAAGAGCAGGAATATTTATGGAAGGTGCTAATACTTTATTACGAGCATGAACTTTAAGTATCTCTTCTCTTCCTTTTACATCAGGCAAGTTGACTGTTACTTGTCTATCAAATCTACCTGGACGAAGTAGTGCTGGATCTAAGACATCTGGTCTATTAGTAGCAGCAATTATAATTATTCCCTCGTTTTCACCAAAACCATCCATTTCAGTAAGTAATTGGTTTAATGTTTGTTCTCTTTCATCATGACCTCCACCTATTCCGGTACCTCTTTGGCGTCCCACAGCATCAATTTCATCTATAAAAATAAGGCATGGGGCTGTTCTTTTGGCCTGTTGAAACATATCACGAACACGACTTGCTCCAACTCCTACAAACAATTCTACAAAGTCTGAACCACTAATATAATAAAATGGTACGTTAGCTTCACCTGCTACAGCTCGTGCTAAAAGGGTTTTACCTGTTCCAGGAGGACCATATAGAAGTACTCCTTTAGGAATTCTAGCTCCTAGCTTTTGGAATTTTTTAGGATTTTTTAAGAAATCAATTAGTTCCTTTACTTCTTCTTTTTCTTCATTAAGGCCAGCAACATCTTTAAAAGTTACTTTATTTTTTTCACTTGATAGTTTTGCTTTGCTTTTTCCAAAGTCAAATGAGTTTTTACCACCACCCATTTGTTTACTTAAAAACCAAAAACAAATTACTGCTAGAATAGCAACAGGTAAAATATTAACCACAACAAGTAAAACTGTACTAGATTCAGGATCTGCTTCACTATTAAATACAAAGTCATTTGTTTCACTTGCTTCAATTAACTTTTTAATTACTTGATCAGAATATGGAACTCTAACATAAAATGTTTCATTTTCTGCATAATCATCCATTGTACCTGTTATTTCATATACTTGAGCTCTTTCTCTAGGTGTTACAGTAATTTCTGTTACTTCACTAGCTTCTAAACTTGTCATAAATTCATCATAAGTTAGAACATTTACTTTTTGATTAGCAACACTCACAAAATATACTACAACAAGCATTACTAGAAGTAAAAATACATAAGGAAGTAAACCTTTTTTTACAACTTTTTTATTTACATTCACAATAATCTCTCCTTCTTTTATTCATATCTCAGTATTATATCATAAAATTCGTTATTAGTCTTATCAAATTTAGATTTTTTTAAGCCTGGAACAAAAACAATCTTTCCTTTGGCATCTATTATGATAGGCCATAAATCTCTTTCTACTAAAGGTATTTTATTATCTATAAATATATCCTTTATTTTCTTATGGCCTCCTCCTTTAATTGCCATTATATCACTTACTCTTCTAGTTCTAACAGTTAATGGCAAACATACTTCTTTACTAGATAGCTTTGTAATATTATTACTATTTCCCTTAACTTCAGTTTCTTTAATTAGTTTATGCCCATTAGGAAGAAGAACCTCATCACTAACTTCTATTTCATAGCTACTAAGTAATTCAGGATTTCTTCTTATTGATAGAACATTATAACTTTTAATAACTTCAACATCATTAGGTAAATTAATCTTTGCATTGCTTTTTTTACTATTAATAAGCTTTTCTATTAAAGCTAGATGCCTATCATTTATTAGTATTAAATCATCTTGATAAAAAGTTGAAATAAAATTTTCTAGTATGAGTCTTTGTAAGAATTTATTTATTTCTAAGTATTTATTTATGTAAAGTTTATTGTCTTTAATAACTTTGTTAATGGCTTTGTTTATTTCTTCTTCTATAAATTCATCTGCTTCTATTAAAACATTACTGAACTTTAAGTATTTCTTATGAATATCTTTTTCTTCACTTTTAAGAAAAGGAAGTACTACTTTTCTATATCTATTTCTTGTATAAACTTCGCTAAAATTACTTTTGTCAATAGCATATGGCACTTTGTTTTTATGGCAATAGGCTATAAGTTCTTCTTTGTCATAAGAAATAAAAGGCCTATAAATGTAGTAGTTATCCATTAAAACTAGCTTTTTAAAGCCACTATATCCTTTTAGAGTAGAACCTCTAGCAATTCTCATTAAAATTGTTTCAATTAAATCATCTCCATGATGAGCAGTCATAAGATATTTAGCATTGTATTTTTTTACTACTTCATCAAAAAATTGATATCTAATATTCCGTGCTTCATTATGAAAGTTATCATCACCATAGTTTTCTATTTTCATATATTCAAATATAACATTATTATTTTTACAGAATAATTCTAATTCTTCTTTTTCTTTGGCACTTTCTTTTCTTTTATCATGGTTAACATGTGCACAGATTAAGATAACTTTATTTAATTTTCTATATTCTAATAAAGTTTTGAACAAAGCCATAGAATCTGGTCCATAACTACACGCAAAAACTATAAAATCTCCTTCTTTTACTTTTATATCTTTATATAAATTTACTATATCCATAAACATCCCCACTGTCTAATCACTTTCATCTTCATCATCTGGTATTTTTAAAATGTACTCTCCATCTTTAGAATAATAATATTTTTCTCTAGCATACCTTGCTATATAATCAGAATCTTGGAGTTTGTTAACATCTGATTCTAATTCTTCTTCTTTATCTTTCAGTGATGCTAGCTCTTTTTTTAGTTCTCCTTTTTCTTGATACTTACTATATATAATAGTCCAATATCTAAAAATTGTAAATGTTGTGAATATAATAATGGCAAAAGAAAGGCATAGTAAAATAATTGGACCTAGTTTTTTCTTTTTCTTCTTACTTTTAGCCATTAAAAATTCACCTACTTTCCTAACTTATATTATAATATTATAAAAAAACTAGTTCAATATTAACTAGTTCTTCTTTACACTTTTGGGCATTTTTTTCTTAGTATATTTTATTTTTAAATATTTTCTAAAGCTTTTTGTAAAATTAAAGAAAGTAAAAAATCCTAAAGAAATTATTAAATAAAAATAAGGGTGTATTATTACGAGATTTATTTTTTTCATAATTAGAAAATAAATAAGTACTAAGTCAAAGATAAAAATAATATTAAAAAGTATTTTAAGGCCGCTTTTTTTTGAAAAAAGTAAATTGTAGTTGAAGTTATAAAGAACTGATAATATTCCTCCATACATATATGAAAAAATAATAGCTGTTACTTGTTCTAGTAGTGTCATTATTTAAATAACCTATTAAAGATGCTATTACCATCTTTTTCTTTCTTAGCATTATTATCGTCGATATAAGAAAATCCTTTAATAAGTCCCTTGATAGAAACATTACCAGAAAGAGTATCTAGTTTTACAAGTTCTAAATCTTCTCCTTTGACTGCAAGATATCCCATCACGGTTTCTAATAAAAATTCCTCATTATCAAAATTTTCTATTTTTTTAACTCCGGTAATAAGTAAATTTTTTCTTTCTGTAATGGTAATACTGTGATTATAGTTATTTATAATTGTTTCTTTAGTTTCCATATCATCACCTATTAAATGATATGCAAAATATAAAAAAAGAAGAACTTATTCTTCTTTAGCATCTTCATCTTTAATGTTATTATATTCTTCAATAATCCTATCTTGGAACATTGCTCTAACTTCTGGATTAATTGGATGGGCAATATCACGGTATCCTCCTGCTTGAGTCTTTCTACTAGGCATAGCAATAAAAAGTCCATTATCACCTTCAATAATTCTAATATCATGAACAGCAAAAGAATCATCAAGCAATACGGATGCAATACCTTTCATACGACTTCCTTCTTTTTCAAATTTACGTACATTTACAGATGTAATTTTCATATGTAACCTCCTAATACTAAGTCTTATAAATAAATTTTATAACAATAATATGTCTTTTGCAACAGTTTTTACAAAAATAAATAATATTTTACAAGTCAATGAAAAGTTTTTCTAAATGTAACTATTATTTTTTAAAGTTATATTTAACTAGTTAAAACTGTCTAATTGTATTTAATCACACAAATTATCCTAATATATAAGTATCATAAATTGCTTTTTACTAGTGAGTTTGTTATATTAGGCTACTATAATTTTGCTAAATACTATTATTTTCTTATATACTTATCATTCAAAGCATTGCTATTTAAGTATTTCTAAACTTGAAGTAATTAGATCACTGTAAGAAAAAGATTTAATGTTATTGTCTATTAGTTTAACAACAAATATTGCTTGATATGTCTCTATTATCTTTCCTTCAAACTCTACTATTTGATTTCTACTACCATTAAACTTAAAATGAAGCATCTTTCCTTCTTTAGACTTTACTTCATCTCTTATTTTATCAACATTCATCTTGGATACCCCACATACATAACACCATTTGTAATAATACCACCTATTCCATTACTACCATAATGTGTCTTAGAAAGAAGACTTATTAAATCAATTTCTTTATTTTTAGGAGATAGAGCGACTGTACTAGCAATTATAGCTGGATCTAAGGCATGAATATTAATTCTCTTTGGACTAGAAGCAAAATTAGCTCCTGCTTTTATTAAATCTTCATAAAAAGACTGACAAGCACCTGCTATAATAATAAGTTTATCTTGATTTCTCTCATACTCCCTAGCTTTTATAGTCGCCTTAACAAAATTAGTAGAATTTTGATAATTACTTAAATCATTCTTATCTTTATTTTTCTTAAAAGAATCGTGTCCAGTAATAACTAAAATATCAGGATTATATTTTTCTAAACAGGAAGTAATTTCTTTAGAAAAGTCATCTTCATCTAAATTAATACCATAGGCTTCTAAATGCATATCTTTATAAAAGTCTATACATCTTTCTAAATAATCTTTATCTCCATCAATATGAAGAATTTTTCCTGGTAAATAGAAATATTCATTTCTGTCTAAATTTAACATATCGATAATTTTTTTAGCATCATTTCTATCTTTACTAGTATCATAATCGCTTGAAGCTATTTCTAAATCATCAAGGTTACTATCAGCATATAATCTAACATCAAGGCCCTTTAAATAAGCAACATCTTCTTTAATATCGATAATTGTAAATAAAATATCATTATTGTAAGAATTTCTTGTAACGATATCACCAATTTTAAACATATAATTCACCCATTTAATTATATGTGAGACATTAATATTTATGCATTTGATAAAGTGTTAGCAATATCTATAAATATTTTATAATCTAAAGCTTCAGCTCTTACTCCTAAGTTATAATTGTATTTTTTTAAAACTGCCTCTATTAATTCTAAATTGTAGTTTTTAAGATTGTTTCGTAAAGTTTTTCTTCTGAATTTAAAACTATCATGTACTAATTTTATAAATAACTCCTTGTCAGTTATAATTTCTTTATTTTCTTTTTTGTTAAAAGATACTACTAGACTATCAACATTAGGTTTTGGATAAAACTGATTCCTATCAACAGTAAATTCTTTTTTTATATCAAAAAAATAATTTAATATTACGGTTAAAGCTCCATATTCTTTACATGATGATTTGCTACAAAACCTTTCTCCTACTTCTTTTTGAACCATCATAACAATTTTTGTGAAATCAAGATTACTTTCAATTAGTTTGAAAAGAATTGGTGTTGTTATATAATAGGGCACATTACTTACAAAGTAGAGATTAGTATAGGAATAGTCTTTAATATTATATTTTATATCTTCTTTTAGGAAATCAGTGAATAAAACTTTAATATTATTAAATTCTTTTATATTTTTTAACAAAATATTCTCTAATTCTTTGTCTACTTCGTAAGCTAGAATATTGCTATCTTTATATAAATCAGCTAATGCTACAGTTAGATTGCCACTTCCTGGCCCTACTTCTATTATTAAAGAGTTTGATTCTACGGATGGTATTTGAGCTATTTTTTTTATAACTTCTCTGTTTCTTAAAAAATTTTGACCAAATTTTTTTTTGTATTTAAATTCATGCATATTAGATCACTCTTTTCTTAATATAATTAATACTAACATATAATTTCATATTATGTCTAGAATTGAAAACATCTAAGCTTCTTTTTGCCTAGAGTTTTTTTTATTAAACATGAATAATATATTAGATAAAGCTAGACCATATAACATGATGTTTACATAGGGGATAAAATTATCGAAAAAATTAAAATCTATTCCATAACCATATTTTTCGTTTAGAATTAAATTAGTGTCTAAAATTGATCTTAAACAAACACAGCTTATAGTTGCTAAGACTAAAGTGCATGTTAAATTATAAAAAACATTGTGAATTATATTATGTTGCCTAAAAATTATATTTATAATAAATATTATTAATAATACTCCATATGGTATTAATTGTTTAATAACAGTTGTTATACCATTTTCTAATCTAATGCTCATTTTGTTTAGTATAAATAGTGTTAAGCCAAAAGATGCTACTAAAAGTATGAGTTTAAGAATATAGAATAAGCTATTAAATATTTCTTTCATAATTATCCTCCTATCACTATTTCTTTGTACCAATTTGAAATCTCTACTATTAAATCAAGAGAGTTTTGATAACTATTCATAATACTATAGTAACTATCTTCAACTAGATTGAAAAAATTATTTTTATTTGTTTCAGTTGTGAAATAATAGTGATCAGAGTTTTCAAGATTATTTATTATATAATCAGATGAATACAATAAGTTATCAATATCTAGTTCTATATATGGTTTTATAGTTTCAAAATTAGGTAGTGTACTAACTGATTCTATATTAAGCATAGATTTTATTTGCATTACTAAACAATCGTTTAAAATATTGTTTTTAAAAGCTATAGCAAAATTATAACTATCTTTAATCCCTATCTTTTCTAGCCTTAAATATTTCATCATATCTTCACTTTCTATAATATCAGTACACTCTTGTAAATTTGCTTGGATATTATTAAGGGCATAGATATCAAGGGAACCTGTGTAAGTAGATTGACTATATACACTTATGTTATTTCTTATAAGAGTTACCTTCTCTTCAACAGTTGTTTTATTTGTTTCGGTATATGGACTAATATCAGTTGTTTCATTTAATTCCTGCATATGATAAAAGTTAATAAATAACAAAAAGAAAGAGAGTCCAAAAATTAGCCCCGTTATGGTGTAAGCCAAAATATTAGTATAATCTAAAAGAAGCTTTTTCATTTTATTTTTCCTCCGTTTGAATATTAATGTTGAAGTGATAATACTTATTTAATAAACTATCTTGTGTAGAGCTTTCAACATAGATGCGTAGTTCATAATTATTAATTTGATTTGCACTAATATTTCTTGTGTCTAAAGTATTCTCTTCAAGTTCACTTAATTTACCTTCTTTAATTACTTGATTATTTAATGATAATTGATACATTAATAAATTTCTTGATATTAATTCTTTATTTAGATAATCAGTATTGTCAGTGATAGCTTTATCTTCTATCTTAACTTCATATGTAATACTAGCCTCTCCCTCATTCATAACAGAAAATTCATAGGGAGTAATTGAAGATATATCAGTTTCAGATGTGGACATTAAATAATCTTCATCGATAGTATTATTATCACCTAGTTGAATATTAATAAAACTTATTGTATTTATAGACTCATTATTATTATAAAAAAAGTTATACCACAATATAGAAATTAAAAGTATAAAAGCAAATAAAATAAGTCCTGATAATATTAATAATATTGTTTTTTTCATTACTTAAATCTTCCTTCCTCAGTTATTTGTTTTTTATTATCATTAGTATATTTAATTTTATTTTTAGTGGTATTATCTTTTACTTTTAAAGTCTTTATTAATTTATATATATCATATCCTATAATCATGATAGCAGGAACGACAATGATAACAATCCATCCTAAGATAGAACTTAAATAATATTGAATGTAACCAATTTTAGGTATTCTAAATATTACTTTACCATATATTTCATCATAACTTATTCTAGTAGAGTCTTGAGTATTATTATTGTCGCCCTTAGTTGTGAATAGATATTCCCCATTGCTTGTTTTTTCTATATCATAGATTCTATGAGTAACAAGAATACCGGAATATCTATAATCCGTAGAGATAAATGTTATTATATCACCTACTTCTAAATCTTCTGGATCGTTTACACGCATTGTAACGACTACATCTAAAACGTTAATAGCAGGAACCATTGATGGGCTAACAATAGTATAAGCTGAAAATAAGTCTTTTTTATTTTCTCCAGTTCTTAAATAATATTGTTTATCTATAAAGTTAACTACAAATATTAAAAAGACAATTAACATTATTAGACATACTGAATACATTAATACTGTGCTAATAAAATGAAATATCTTTTTTATTGTAGTTAACAAATTACTATTAATTTTTCTCATCAAGTAATCACCCACTTATTATTCAGTTTAAAAAGAAAAGCTGTTAATCAGATAGATCAACTGTTGCTTTGATAGATACTCTTATTTCAAAAGTCTTTTCTAACTCTCCTTTTTCAGTGTTTTCATCAACCCACATTCTTAATCTATAATTAATTGTTGAAGTTTCAGAAACAGTACCACTATCAAGTAACATTGTTCCAGCCATAGTGCCTAAATCTGTGCTTTCACTAAGTGGGGTAAAATTTTTAGGAGCCATTACTTCTTCATAAGTACCATTAACCTCTTTTTCTAAATATAATTTAACTTCATCATTACTTAAGGTAGAGGTATTTACTTTTTCAGCTGATATTTCATAATCAGCTACTACGTCTCCAACAATTGATGTTTCTACTGTAAAATCAAAATAATATGTTTGATCAGTTAGTGTTTTACCTGTTTCATCAGATACTGGGTAGGCATCTGTTATATTTATGCCATTACTTTCCCCATCATAGTTTAAATATATGTTGCCAGTACTTATTTTATTAGTTTCATTGCTTTTTTTGTGATAGATAAAAACAGTAATAGAAAGCCCTATAACCATGAAAAATAATATTAATAGGCAAATAATTACAATAAACTTTTTATTGCCTAATTCTTTTTTTATCTTGTCATCGTTATAGTCTTGCTTACTCATAGTAACACTCCTTTTATTCTAAAATAATTGTATCACACTAATTTTTTAAGGTAAAGAAAAAGAACTATGCTTGTTAGGAATCAAGAATGCTATAGACATTGATTCGTAAATTATAAGTTTGTCCAATGTCTGATAAAGTGTAATCATCAGCTATCCACATTCTTAGACGGTAGTTATGTGATTCTGATACATTAAAAGAACTATTAAGCAAGATAAATTCATCTTCAGGTATGTTATTTTCATTTTCTTTGGTTTTATTTAAAGAAGATATTTTTGTTGGTGATAAAATTTGGGTTTCAACATCATTATTAATTTCTGTTAAATACACTTTAATGGCATCATCTGGCAAAGTACTATCCGATTGTTTAGACGCTGTGATGATATAATTAATTATTACATTTTCTTTTATAGAGGTATTAATTGTAAAATCAAAATATAAATTTTCATCGTTTAGTGCTTTTCCAACATCGTCTTTCATAGGATAGGCATCAGTTAGATTAATCCCATTAGTCTTTTCACTATAACTCATCGTAATAGTACTGATAGCTACTTGATTTATTTGTTCTCCATACTTAGAATAATAAAATGATATATAACCTACCCCTATTACAGTAAGAAACAGAATTACAATACATAGAACAGATGCAACTATGTATTTAGGCTCGTTTTTCATATTCATGTATGCCTCCCTATATTAAAAATATAACATAGTTATTTAAGTTTATCAAGAAGTTAGATGTTAGATAGAGAACTTTTTATTAAGTTATTACATAAGAAAAAGTGTCAGGAATTAGACACTTAAACTACAATTATTGAGCTGCTGCTGCACCGTATACATTAACTCTTAAAGTATATGTCTCTGATGTGTTAACAGCAGAGTAATCATCAGAAACCCACATTCTTAAACGATATTGATTTGTCGCATTACCAGTAAAAGTACCAGTTTCTAATATATATTGACCATCTGGAGCACCTGAAGCATCATTTGATGTTTTATTTAATAGTGAAATTTTAGTAGGTGCTAATATTTGGGTATCAGCATTGCTAGCCATGTTTGTTAAATATACTTTAACATAATCATCAGTTAAAGTTGTACCTTCTACAGTAGTTGCAGTGATGGCATAGTTAATATTTGTGCTACCATTACCACTAACTGTAGCTGTTACAGTGAAATCAAAATATTCATCTGTACCACTTAGGACCATTCCTGTAGAATCTGCCATTGGTAATGCATTAGTTAAGGTTATTCCATTAGTATCTTCACTATAACTCATACTTATTGTACCAGTTGTGATAGTATTTACTGTTGCTCCTCCTTGACTATATGTAAAAGCTGCAAAAGATACGCCAACAACTGCTACAACTAAAATTGCTACGCCAAGTACAGATAACAATACTTGTTTTGAATTGTCATTATTATCGTTCATTTTATGTCTAACCTCCTTCTATATTAAATATAGCATAATTTAACTATTAAAAGCAACAAATTTATAATTTGTTACATAAAATATATAGCAATAAAAAAATAAAAAAGCAAATAGAATTCTATTTACTTTGTAAATGGTACTAAACCAATAGCTCTTGCTCTTTTTATTTCTCTAGCAATATGTCTTTGATGGCGAGCACATGTTCCTGTAACTCTGCGTGGAACTATCTTCCCTTTATCGTTTATATATCTTTTTAAGGTTTCCACATCCTTATAATTTATATCTTTGCCAGTACACATTAAGCATACTTTTTTCTTACGGCGACCAAATTCTCTATGTTCTTTAAAGTCTTTAGACATAATTTTTCCTCCCTTCTGTTAAAATGGTAGTTCATTATCATCAATTTCAATTGTTGCTCCAAAATCTTTATATGGATCATTTGAAATATCTGTTCCCTCTTTTGATGATGTATCATCTTTAAAATCATATGGAGTTGGTTCTGTCATGCCAGTTGTTGATGGTGCTTGAGATTGTTCATAGTTGGTGTTTATAGATGCTTGATTATCTCTTTTTGAACCAATAAATTCAACACTTTCGGCAATTATTTCTGTAACATATCTTCTTACACCATTTTGATCATCATAGCTACGCACTTGAATACGACCTTCTACAGCTACTTGACTACCTTGTGAAAGATAATTTTTTACACTTTCAGCTTGTCTTCTCCATACGACAACAGGAATAAAGTCTGCTTCTCTTTCTCCTGATTGATTAGTATAAGTTCTGTTAACAGCAATTGTAAAACTTGCTACTGCAACATTATTTCCAGTATAGCGAAGTTCAGGATCACGAGTTAGGCGACCAATTAAAAATGCTTTATTCATAAATACCTCTTTTCTTAATCATCTACTCTTATAATTAAATGACGTAAAATGTTTTCATTAATACGAGCTAGACGATCAAATTCATTAATTGCTTCATTATTTGCTTCAACTACATATAAAAAGTAATAACCATTTTTATATTTATTCATTTCATAAGCTAGTTCTTTTTGTCCCATTACTTTTTCTTCAGTAATCTTACTTTTTTTATCTGTTAAAACTTTCTTTAAAGTTTCTGCTTCTTTTTTAATAGAAGCTTCTTCTAAATCTGGTTTAACGATAAACATAATTTCATACTTTGTCATTAAACACACCTCCTTCTGGACATAAGACCTATTTCTAGGTAAGGAGTAATTAAATACTCGCTAGTATTATAACAAAAGAAAAAAGAAAAGTCTATCTTTTTCTTTCATTTTTTTGTTTCTAAT
>CAZJKS010000002.1:0-5898 GCA_964546695.1 uncultured Muribaculaceae bacterium
TAATACATTCGTCTTTTTCTTTATTAAAAATTAATTATGTGATAGACTATTATTAGGATGTGTGATGTATATGAAGAATATCGTAATAATAGGATGTGGTAATGTTGGATTAAACTATTTAAAAAAGCTTTGTCTATGTGATATTTCTTTAAATATTAGTTTAATAGATATTGATGAAGAGAGGCTCTTTGGAGAAGTTCTTGATATAGAGCATTCTTTAGTTTATAGAAATAATAATATTAAGTTAAAAGTAGGTAATTATGATGACCTAGATAATGCTGATATAGTTGTGATTAGTGCAGGGATTACTCAATCTCTAAATAATAGGATGGATGATTTAGAAGAAGCTAATAAAATTATAGTTAGTATTACTAAAAAGATTAGAGAAACTTCTTTTGATGGTATTATTTTAGTAGCTTGTAATCCTGTAGAAGTAATTACAGAACTTATAGCTAATTATCTAGATTATCCATATAATAAAGTAATAGGTACAGGTTGTATGCTTGATACAGCTAGACTTAAATCTTTAATAAGTAAAAAGGTAAGGGTTAAGCCTAATGATATAAATGTTTATGTTTTAGGAGAGCACGGTAATAATCAATTTGTCGCTTGGAGTAATGCTAATATAGGATTAGAAAACCTGAGTCAATTTTTATCTATAGATGAAAAAGAAGAGTTAGAGGATGAAACACGACATATGGGAGGTGTTATAGTTAGAAATAAAGGATATACTAGTGATGGAGTAGCTTCATGTTTGTTAGAGCTTACTTTATGTATTATTAACGATTTAAAGAAGGTGTATCCCGTATCTAATTATAATACTACTTATGATACATATCTTTCTGTTCCTTGTATTATAGGTAAAAGAGGAATAGAAAAAGTTATTAATATAAAATTAACTGGTGATGAAGAAGAAAAATTAGAAGAAGCAAGTGAAGTTATAACTCAGGCACTTGATAAAATATTACCTAAAGAATTGTATTAGGAGGTGTTATGATGGGTAATTATATATTTTTAATTATTATTTTCTTATTTATGGCTGTAGAAGTAGTTAATGCTTATAAGTTTTTTAGACTTAAGAAAATAAAATTAGGGATTTTTTCAGCGCTTTATTTTCTTATTACTTTTATACTTACATTAAGCTATTTTAGTGTACGGGATGTAACATTAGAAACAGAGCTTGATAGTCTTATTAATGGACTTAGTGTTTTTAATTTATATGCTTTGTTAGTTTTATTACTTAATGTAGGAATGATTGTAATTAGTATTATTAGTTATACTAAAGTAGTGAAATTAAGTAGGGAAAAAAAGATTAGTAAAAATCAAGTAAAAAAGAAATAAATTGGGTAAAAACTTTGATTAGAAAAAATGCTATTATAACTATAAAAAGTGAGAAAATCAGTTCTCACTTTTTATAATACTTCATCATTTGCTTCTTCTACATTTATTATTTGTGGTGTTATTTCATTGTTAGTTTCAGACTTTATAGTGTTATCTTCTTTAGACTCATTATTGTTGTCCTCTTCATATTTAATATTATTTATTTTACAATAAACATCTAAATCATCATCTACATCTATAATTTTATATATTTCTTCAAATGATGTAGAGCCATCTAATATTTTCATTAAACCATCTTGTAACATTGTAATTACATCTGAAGTGTAAACTAATTTATTTAAGTCTTCTTTATCAAGTTTTTCTTCATTTAAAGCATTCTTTATCTCATCATTAATCATTAATACTTCTTGTATTGCTACACGTCCATGATATCCTTTATTACATTTATCACAACCCTTAGGGTTAGGATTATATATTTCATCTACATCTTTATTTAAAGCTAATTTGAATACTTTTTTCTGATATGGAGTAGTTTTTTCTTTAATACGACAATGTGGACAAATCATCTTAGCAAGTTTTTGAGAAATAATACCTGATAAGGCACTAGATAATAAATATCTTTCAACATTCATATCAAGTAATCTTTCTATTGTACTTAAAGAATTATTAGTATGGATTGTAGATAAAACTAAATGACCAGTAATAGAAGCTCTAACAGCTATTTTAGCAGTTTCACTATCACGTATTTCTCCAATAAGAATAACATTAGGGTCTTGTCTTAAAATAGATCTTAAAACAGTAGCAAAGTCAAGACCTATTTCACTATTAACTTGAACTTGATTTAATCCTTCTAGATTCATTTCTATTGGATCTTCTACAGTAATTATATTAGTTTCTTTTTTGTTTAAGACCTGTAAAATAGAGTAAACAGTGGTACTTTTACCTGAACCTGTTGCACCTGTTATTAGGATAATACCATTAGGTTCAGCAATCATTTTCTTTAATTTCTTAAAATTATCTTCATTAAAGCCAAGAGATTCTATTCCTTCTAAACTTCTTGTATAATCTAAAATACGGATAACACACTTTTCTCCTTCATTAGTAGGTAGGGTAGATACACGAGTTTCTAAGTTTATTCCTTTAATTGTTCCTTTGATAGAACCATCTTGAGGTAGTCTACTTTCTGTAATGTTCATATTAGCGATTAATTTTATTCTAGTAATTAAATTTCTTTCATATATCTTAGGTATTTCTGTATAATCTTGTAAATCTCCATCTATTCTAAATCTTACCACTAAAGAATTATCTCTAGGATCAAAATGAATATCACTAGCACCTTCAGTAGAAGCTTTAGCAATGATGTCATCTACGATATTAACAATAGGTGTTTTTGTCATGTCGTAAGTTACCAAATGTATCAACCCCTTTACTTTATTCATTTCTTTTACTATAATATATTATATAGTAAGAATAACTTAATTACAAGAGGAGCTTTAAAATGAATTGGAAAAAAGTGTTAAATAAGAAAGGTTTTATGTTAGTAGAAACTTTAATAGTTGGTGTTTTTATTATGGGTATTTTTACTTTACTTTATACTAATTTTTTTCCTCTTATTGGAGAGTATGAAAGATATAAAGATTATGATACGGTAGAATCTACTTATATTGTTCACTGGGCTCGTATGATAGCTTTAAAAGGACTTAGTGATGCTAGTTATGAAGAAGCTAGTAATGTAGGGTATCTTGATATTAGTAATTGCTATTTATATACTAATTCTGATGGTATTACTTCATGTTCTGCTTTTATGAGTGTTAATAACATTTCTAAGATTTATTTAACTCCATATGAAACTACTACTTTTAAAGATTTTGTTAAAGATAATGATGATTTTACTAGAAGTTTTAGAGAATATATTTCATATATACCTACTTATAGTAAAAATACTAGTAAGACTCCTGCTAGTGGTTATTATAGAGTAATAGTTGAGTATGTTTCAAATAATACATATAAATATGGAAATATTGAACTATTTAGAGGATAGGTGATAAGATGTTAAATAAAAAAGGAATGACTTCTGTTGAATTGTTAGTGTGCTTTATAATTGTTTCTACTATAGTAGTTAGTATGTATAATTTAATATTAAGTTATCGTAATACAGAACAGATTGAAGAAGTTAATAATGAAGTTGTTTCATATGCTAATAATTTACAAAAAGATATTCAAGATGATTTAATAAATGGACATTTAGTAAGTGTTAGTAATGTTACAAGTGATGGATATAGTGCTACTTTTACTTTTGATACTCCAAGTAGTTATACTACTACTTTAACTATTAAGCCTGATGAAGGTATTATAAGTTATGGAGAGGTTGGTAATGTAGTTGATTATGAAATACCTGCAATAGCTGATTTAACATTATCAAGTGAATCTAGTATTGAATATTTAGAAGCAGCTAATGGTTATTTGAAGATTACAATTGTTTTAACATATCCAGATTTTGAAGATAGTACATATTCATTTATGATTAATTGTCCTGTTAATTATACTTATTAAAATAGTATGTATAATAATAAAGCAATAGCTGTTTCAATTATTCTTCCTATGAAGAAGTATTTATAGTTTAAATCTTCTTCTTTTATATTGTTTATAACTTGAATATGAACAGAGAGGCTACCAAATGTTATGAATGTTAAGACTAATAGACCTTCGATATAAGTTGTCGTGTTAATACTAGATACTAAACTAATACCACTTGTCATATCAAGAATACCAGTAATTATCGTATTATAGAAATTATTAAGAGATAGAAAAGATGTTAGTAGTTTACTAAAAAACATAAAGAAAGTAATACTTCCTAACATAAATAAAAGAAGTTTAATCGCTTCATTTATAGCCTTAATTAGAGCTTCTAAGAATGATTTTGTTTGATAATTATCAATGGGTGAATATATAATTTCTTTAGGTCTTAAAATAATACCAAGTATGATATTAGAAATTATTTGAATAAAAAGAATTTTATATGCAAGAGATAGGCTATTTAAAATAATACCACATGTTCCTAAAATAAAAAGGGGGTTAGCGAAATGGGTAAAGCTTAATAGATAGTTAGCTGTTTTTTTATCGATTGTTTTATTTTTATAACTAAGAGCGATGTATTTAGAGCCACTAGGAAAGCCTGATATGATACTTATTAAAATAATAAAAGCACTATTACCTGATACATGAAATAATTTTTCTATAAAGTAATTAAGTTTTTTACTTATTTTATTGGCAATACCTAGTTCTAAGAGTAAGGATGCTAGAGTAAAAAAGGGAAAGATGGATGGAAATAGTTTAGTTTTAAAGATATTAATACTTAAGATTCCACTTTCAATAATTAGTTTAGGCTTAAGAAAAATACCTAGATAGAGAAATAAGATAATTAATACTGATAATAATTCTTGATATTTTCTTTTCATAATTTTACCTTCTTTTGGTATAATGTAATAGTAAGGGATGATATAATGTTTAATAAAGTTTATTTAAGAGTTAAAAAATTTATGAAAGATTATTATAAAACTATTATATTTTTAATAGTATGTTATTTTGTTTTTACTTTTCCTTTGCCATATTATATTTATGCAGGAGGGGGTACTATTAATATAGATGATAGAGTTGTAATTGAAGGTAGTGATGAATCTAGTGGTTCTTTAAATTTTGCCTATGTAAAAGAGTTAGAAGGAAATGTAGCATCTTTTATCTTAGGTAATATTATTCCTTGGTATGATGTAGAAAAGGAAGAAGATGTAGAGTTAAATGAAGATGAGACTAGTGAAGATATTATGTTTAGAAATAAGATTTATTTAGAAAATGCAAATCAGACTGCTATATTGTTAGCATATACGAAAGCAGGTAAAGAGGTTAGTATTAGTGATAAGCATTTTTATATTATCTATGTTGATGAAAAAGAGGATGACGGCTTAAGGGTAGGAGATGAGTTAATAAGTGTAGATGGTACTATTATTGATGATGTTACAGATTATACTGAAGCTGTTCAAAGTCATGAAGTGGGTGATAAAGTAGATGTAACTGTCATTAGAGATGATGAAGAAATTGATGTAGTAGCGACAGTAAAAGAAGAGGATGATCGTAAAATTACAGGAGTGGTGGTTAGTACTATTTATGAGTATGATACTGATCCTAAGATTGAACTTAATTTTAAAGATAGTGAAGGTGGTCCAAGTGGAGGATTAATGTTAAGCCTTGCTATTTATGATAAACTTACAGAGGGAGATTTAACTAATGGATTAACTATTGTTGGAACAGGAACAATTAGTAGTGATGGAACTGTTGGAGAAATAGGGGGAGTAAAATATAAATTAAATGGTGCAGTGAAAGCTAATGCTGATATATTTTTAGTGCCTGAGGGGGATAATTATGAAGAGGCTTTAAAAGAAAAAGAAGAGAATGATTATGATATAGAGATTAAAGCGATAGGAACATTTGATGAAGCAGTTGAATATTTAGAAAGTTTAAGTTCTTAAAAAGTGTTCAACAAAAGTCTTAAAAAGTGTTCAA
>CAZJKS010000002.1:5998-34861 GCA_964546695.1 uncultured Muribaculaceae bacterium
CTTAAAAAGTGTTCAAACATAATTGATAAAAAATGAATAATGTGTTAAATTAACAGTAGGAGGGAAAAATATGAGTCTAACGGAGAATGGTTATAAAAAAAGGTTAATTGATAGTAAGATTGATCGTTATTTAGATACTTTTGGGGCTATATTGATTGAAGGACCAAAATGGTGTGGTAAAACATGGACTTCTCTTAATCATGCAGAAAGTGTATCGTATTTAACAGAAGATTCTACTAAAAGATTAGCTTTAATAAATCCAAAAAATATTTTTTCAGATAAAAGACCCCAACTTATTGATGAATGGCAAATTGTTCCTACTATATGGGATTCAGTAAGACATGAATGCGATAAGGGAAAGGGGCCTGGTAATTTTATCTTAACAGGTTCTACTACTTTAAGAGTGAATGATAGAGAAAAGCAAGTATTTCATTCTGGAGCAGGGAGAATTGCAAGAATGAAGATGCAAACGATGAGTCTTTATGAATCTTTAGATTCTAGTGGTAATGTATCTATAAGTGATATGTTAAAAGGTAAGGATGTTAGTAAAAATACTGGTTCTGTTGAATTAAAAGACCTTGCTAAATTAATTATTAGAGGTGGCTGGCCTGAAAGTTTAAAAATAAAAGAAGAAAACTATTCTTTAATTCCAAAAAGTTATATTGATTCAATACTTGATACAGAGTTAAATGAAAATGAAAGAGTAAGAGATAAAAATAAAATGAGGATGTTATTAAGATCACTTGCTAGAAATGAGTCTACAATTGCCAGTAATAAAACACTTATTAAAGATATAGAAGAATATGAAACTAGTGATGATATTCTTTCTAGTAGAACAACACTACTTGATTATTTAGATTTTCTAGAAAGATTACATTTAATTGAAAATCAAGAGTCGTATAGTTCTAATTATCGTTCACCTGAACGAGTAGGGAAGTCTGTTAAAAGACATTTTGTTGATCCATCTCTAGCTTGTTCGCTATTAAATTTAAATACTAGTAAATTAATGGAAGATTTAAATACTTTTGGTTTTTTATTTGAAGCTTTAGTAGAAAGAGATTTAAGAATATATATGGATTATTTAGATGGTAAATTATATCATTTTAGGGATAATGTTAGTGGTTTAGAAGTAGATTCTATACTAGAATTTGATGATGGAGAATATGCAGCGATTGAAATTAAGTTAGGGTATAATGAAGTAGATGATGCAATTAAGAATTTAAATAATTTTTATAATAATATGATAAAAAAACCTAAATTTATGTGTGTTATAGTAGGAGTGTTAGAATCTGCATACAAAGATCCTGATACATCAATTTATGTAGTACCTATAACAGCTTTAAAACCATAGAAAAAAGATAAGTTCAGTTGCTTATCTTTTTTGCTGTTAGGATGCTTCGTTTCCAGAACTGTCGCCTCCATCACTGGAGCCACCTTCACCAGAACCATCGCCTCCACCTTCGGAGCCACTGTTTCCTCCAGAATCGTTGTCTCCACTTTCGGGGCTTCCACTTCCAGTTCCAGAACCATCGCCTCCACTTCCGGAGCTAGGATTGTCCTCTTCATCTGAAGAGCCTCCAGTGCCAGTTGATGGAGTTGTGTAGTTACTACTAGTAGTACCTCCTCCTAATGTAAGAACTACAGAACCACTTATTAAATCTATTCTTTTATAAGCAGGGTAACTTTGGCTAGTAACATAAGTTCCATTACCTGTAAAACTAACACTTATACCATTAGCACTAGCATAACTTCTAGCTTGAGATTCAGTATCTCCTGTAAAGTCAGGTAATAAATCATAAGTGAATGTTGTATCATATGGTCCAGTACCAACTACAGTTTTTTCATAATCTTCATCATTAATTGAGAATGAGAATTCTTTTTCCATTTCTGGTTCTATTTCTTCTAGATTTATTTTCATCGCTTCTATTATATCAGCAACACTTTCAGGATTAGGAACATAGTCCCATAAAACCATTCTGCTTCTTTCATCATAAATCATTTGTCCAGTACCTTCTAAATATAATTGTTCAATATTTATTAAGTCTTCTTCATCTTTTTGTAATGAATTATTGATAATATCCTTAGCAATATCGTAGAATGATAAAATTTGTTCTTCTGTAAAGTTAGTATCAAGATTATTGGAAATAGTATCTAATATTTCCATTACTTGACTTATACTATTTATATCTTTAACTTTATTTAATATTCCTTCAATAACTAATTGTTGATTAAGACCTCTATCTAAGTCTCCATTTGTTAATTGTTTTCTATTTCTTGCAAGAACTAAAGCTTGTTCTCCATTTAATGTCTGTTCTCCTTCACTGATACATACTTCTCCTTCACGATTAGAATCATCAGTACATAAATCTTGAGGTACATCAACTGTAATACCACCAAGAGCATCTACAAGACCAACTAAACCTTTGAAATTAATTTTAGCATAGTAATCTATTGTAACATCAAAGTAATTTTCAATAGTATCCATCATACAATCTGTACCATAAGCTGCAGCATGAGTAATTTTATTTTCTGCTTGATCACTCCAGCAAGCAATTGGAACATAACTATCTCTTGGAATACTTAACATTGTAGCATTTAATGTATTAGGGTTAAAAGTAATTAAGATTAAACTATCACCATTCGCTACAGTATTTGTATCAAGTCCTTCTTCTTCAGAGTCAACTCCCATTAAAAGAATAGTAAATGGTTCAGTAACAGATTTTCCTGCTGATGAGTCTCTACTACTAGTTTTAGCCATCTTCTTTTCTTGGGTTAAAATTATTGTAGTATCAGAGGAAATATTTTCATATGTTTCCATACTGCTAAACATAGATGGGTAGTCAGTTGGAACAAACATTGCATCTATTTCTCCATCATATAAATCAGCCATAGCACTAAAATAATCATCATATTCAATTATTTCATTATTATCATCTAAGTTATTTTCTTCAATTACTTCATTAGGAATAATATTTCCTTCAGGAGATGTTTCATCAGATAATATTACAATAGTAGCATCTTCTAAGTCTTCTATATCTTCTATTTCACTACTAGATGAGACAATAAGACTACTTGAATAAGTAACATAACTTCTATTAATTTTAGATATAGTACCATATGCATACATTATAACTGCACTAATAGCACAGTTTAATAATAAATATAAAATTAAAAGAGTAGTTAAGAGTCTTACTTTTTTTTCTTTGTTTTTTCTTTTAGACTTTACTTTAAAAATAATAAGGATATCTAAAATAACAAATATTCCTATAATAATATATCTAATTACTTCTTCAATTGGTCCTAATAGTAAGATATTATAAATAGCAACTATATTGCTTATTATGACAATAATACTAAAAATTAAGAGCCATAATCTACATTTTTTCTTCTTTTCTTCATTGTTCTTCTTTTTTCTCAATTTTAAAACCTCCATGCTTTAAACATAAATCTATACCTTATAATTATAGACTATATTTTATTATCTTTCAACCATTGTATTTTTGTTTGTATTGTAAAGTTTACGATTATTATTTCCTTTTTACGGTAAAATATTAAAGTTTTTGATATAATACTATTTAGAAAAAAGATATATTTAATAACTTTTAATAGATTTTACATACTATAAATAATTTATTGGAAAGTAGGAGTTTAAAGATGAGAGTAAAACAAAATAGTAAACATCTAGGGATAGTAATATTTATAGGATTTTTATTAATTATTATAGGAATTGTTTCTTATTTAGTTATTAATTATAGTAATGATCAAGCAGAAGTACAAAAAAGAATGGAAAAAGTCTTGGAGATTTATGATACATTCAAAGAAGATGTTCAAGCTTTTAATGATATAAGAGATGAAATTTATGAAGAATTTTTACAAGAAGTATATTATCAAATGTTAAAAGATAATGATGCTTATTATAAAGAGTTATTTCTTAATTATGAAGAAAGTTTAGAAGTGATAGATCTTGATTATGAGTCAGTTGAAGATAAATGTGTTAATGTTTTACATCCTAAAGCTGATATTAATAGTAAGTGTGAGAAGATTATTTCTACTTATGAAGAAGTAGTTAATACTTATGTAAGTGATGTTAATAATTATAATAGCTTGATTGATGCTTATAATGAGTGGCTTTTAGAAAATGATAGTAGTGATAGCGAGTTAGAGAAAATAAAATTAGATAGGGATTTTTTAGATATTAATGGGGATAGAGAATATAATGGAAGAGCTGATATTAATACAGAAATAAAAGATGAAGAAGATGATAATGATACTGTTGGTGATTTAGATGAATAGAAATTTAGATAAGACAATTTTAATGCCTAGTATTGCTAATGAAATAAAAAGAGAAAAAAGAAAAGAAAATAATTTGCTTATAAAAATAATAATAACTTTATTTATAATTGGGAGTTCTTTTTCTTTATTTCTTTTTTATGGACCTATAAGTGATTTTAGAGATTTTTATATAACATCAGCGATGACTTCTTTTTCTCATCAATATTTAGCGACTTGGTTTTATAATGAGGATATAATTAATGAAGTTCTTGCTAATAATAATATAATTGAAGTAGATGAAACTACTAATACTGATTTAATTAATTTTAAAGATTATGATAGTTCAAAAATATATGAAAATGAATATGAAAAAGAAATATTAACAAAAGATCCAGGTAATGATTTATATAAAGTTATTGAAGTAAGTGGAAGTGGTTATCAAGGATATTTAGTGGCAATATATGATCCATCTAGAGTTTCTATTGCTACAACTGCTTATCTTGGGGTTAAAGGTGAAGCGATTACGACAGTTGCAAAACGTGAAAATGCTGTTATTGCTATTAATGCTGGAGGTTTTTATGATCCTGATTGGAATAGTAATGGGGCGATACCTCATGGAACTGTTATTAAAGATGGAGAGATTGTAAGTGATTATGAAGATTCAGGTATGGGTGGAGGTTTTGTTGGTTTTACTTATGATAATAAGCTAGTATTAGGTAAAATGACAGCTGAAGAAGCTATAGAGATGGGGATACGTGATGCAGTTGAATTTGGGCCTTTTTTAATTGTTAATGGTAAGAGTAGTTTTATTAAAGGTAATGGTGGTTGGGGTATTGCTCCAAGAACTGCTATTGGACAAAGAGAAGATGGTATAGTATTATTTTTAGTAATTAATGGGCGACTTGCAACATCAATTGGTGCTGATATGAGTGATTTAACAGAGATAATGGAAAACTATGGTGCTGTTAATGCTGCTAATATGGATGGTGGTAGTTCTAGTGCTTTAGTTATCAATAATGAAATTATCAATACACCAGTTGCAGGTGGAGAGAATGGTCTTAGAGATATACCAACATTTTGGATAGTTAAATAATTAACTATTCGTTATGCAAGGATGGCGGAATAGGTAGACGCGCTACTTTGAGGGGGTAGTAGTTTATATAACTGTGGGAGTTCGAATCTCCTTCCTTGCACCATTTTAGAAAAATATTAGAGATTTTGTATTATATTAGTTAAAAAATGAATTAATTAGATGTGTCCGAAGGATTAAGAAAGGAGCAATTTATGTTAGAAAAAAATAATATACATATGATTGAAGAAATTAAAGTTGTAATTATTAACAATAGAAATAAAATTGCTTATGAAGTAAATAATATAATGTTACTAGCGTATTGGATGTTGATAGAAATATTAAAGCTGAATATGGCAAACGGTTTTAAAGGAGATTTTATCTTAAATATTCAAAACAGCAGACACTGTCTGTTAAATTGAATTGATCCCATTATTGTGAATTATTAAGCATTGAAAACGATGATGAAAGAAGTTTTTATGAAAAAGAATGTGTTAATTCAAATTGGAGTGTTAGATAGTTAAAAAGGCAATTATCAACTTCTTTTAATAAACTATGAAATAAAAATATTAGGAGGTATATTATGTTAATAATTGGTTCTCATGTAGGATATAAAAAAGATTTGGGTTTAGTAGGTAGTGTTATGGAGGCTTTGAGTTATAAAGCTAATACTTTTATGTTTTATACTGGAGCTCCTCAAAATACTATTAGAAGTAGCATAGATTTAGATAATGTATCTCGGGCTTTAACTTTAATGAATGATAATAATATTGATAAGGATAATATTATTGTTCATGCACCTTATATTATTAATCTTGCTAATAGTGATGAGCATAAATTTAATTTTTCTTGTAATTTTTTAGCTGAAGAGTTAAAAAGGGTTAATACTTTTGGTTTTAAATATTTAGTTTTACATCCAGGAAGTCATGTTGGGTTAGGTGTTGATGTAGGGATATCTAATGTTATTAAAGCACTTAATATAGTCTTAGATAATGATAATAGTAATGTGTTAATATTACTTGAGACAATGGCTGGTAAGGGGAGTGAGTTAGGAAGAAGTTTTGAAGAGTTAAAAGCTATTATAGATGGTATTTCTAAAAAAGATAGAATTGGGGTGTGTCTTGATACTTGTCATTTACATGATGCTGGTTATGATTTGACTAACTTTGATGATGTGTTAGATTCTTTTGATAAGCTTATAGGTATAGATAAAATTAAATGTATTCATATTAACGATAGTAAGAATTTAATATCATCTCATAAAGATAGACATGAAAATATTGGTAAGGGTACTATTGGAATAGATACTTTAATGAAGGTAGTTGATAGTCCTAAATTAAAAGATGTTCCTAAAATATTAGAAACACCTTATATAGATGGTATAGCTCCATATAAAGAGGAAATAGAGTTAATTAGAAGTCTTAGTAAGCAGTAACTGTACAGGTTATATCTGATATTTCACTAGATTGGTATACTGTTTCACTTGTTGTGGTATTAATACAAGTTAAATTTATGCTATAACTTTCTTTATTACTATCTTTAGTATATCTAATAGTAGCATTACTACAATCAACTTCATCACTAGTAAATGGTTCAATTAAATCAGCATCTATTAAATCTTGGTATGTTATATCTACACAACCTATAAAGTTTATTGTACCTAAAGAAGTTATATCATCTCCTTCTTTTGTTACATATACTTTAGCAGCTTCTATTAAGCTATCACCATAGTATTCATATTGTTTTTCTTCACTGCTTCTTCTTAAAGATACTATAGAGGGCATTACTAGGATAAGTATTAAAGCCATGATTACGATAGTAATTATCAATTCTATTAGTGTAAATCCTTTTTCGTTCATATTATCACCTATGATAAATTATATCATAATTTTAACTTATAGATAAGTGTTCTTTAAGGTCATTATAATCTTTGACACTTCTTTATAAATTTCCTCTCTAATATTTCCTTTTAAATTAAGAAGAATACTATTATCTTTTAGTAGAGTATTATAATTTTCTTTAAGAAAATTTGTAATAATAATCGCTTCATCTTCTGTAGGGTAAATACTTTTACTTTCTAAGTATCCCATTACAAGATGGAAATTTAGTAATTTAATATTATTTTTTATTATTTTTTCTATCAAAATTATCACCTTTAATAATTTATATGTAGTAAATTTAAAAATATGTGATAAACTAATAAGGGAGGAGGTTGTTATATATGAGAATAAAACAAAGAGTAAATAGTAAAAATATTAATAAAAAAGAAAGAAAATATACTGTTGATAGATTAACTTATAAAAAAAGATTTTTATTTATTGGTGGTGTAATAATAGTTTTATTTTTAGTTATAACACTTCGTCTTTATCAAGTAATGTTAAGAGAACAATCTTATTATGAAGAAGAACTTACTACTCTTGCTACGACAATAGTAGAAGGTTCTAGTGCTCCAAGAGGGAGGATACTTGATAGAAATGGAAAAGTGATTGTTGATAATAAAGCAGTTAAGACTATTTATTATACTAAAGATAGTGATAGAACTACTGAAGAAGAAATAGAACTTGCTTATACAGTATCTAGTCATTTATCTTTAGATTATGATAAAGTTACTGATAGGAATAAAAGAGAGTTTTTTGTTGCTAAGTATGAAAGTGATTTAGATGATAGGATAACTGATGAAGAGTGGGAACAATATAATAAAAGAAAAATTGATAGTGATGATATATATGAACTTAAAATAGAAAGAGTAACGGATGAAGAGTTAGAGGCTTTTAGTGAAGAAGATAATAAGGCAAGTTACTTATATTATTTAATGAATAAAGGATATTCTTATGATGATAAAATTATTAAAGATGAAGATGTTACTGATGAAGAGTATGCTTATATAGCTGAGAATAATGCTGATTTACCTGGTTTTAATACAGAACTTGGTTGGGAAAGGGTATATAATTATGGTGATACTTTTAGAACTATTTTAGGTAATATTGGTAGTATTCCTAGTGAAGAGAAAGAAGAATATTTAGCTAAGGGGTATTCTTTGGATGATATAGTTGGTACTAGTTATATAGAAGAACAATATGAAGAGTATTTAAAAGGAACTAAGGCAATATATAAGACAGTTAATTCTCATGAATTAGAGCTTGTTAGTGAAGGGCAAAGAGGTAATGATATTGTACTTACTATAGATATAGAATTACAACAACAATTAGAAGCAATATTAGATGAAGAAGTAATTTCTACAAAAAGTCAAGCTAATACTGAGTATTATGATAGGAGCTATGCTATTATACAAGATCCTACTACAGGAGAAATATTAGCAATGGCAGGACGGCAAGCTGTTAGTGATGGGAATGGTGGATATAAAACTATAGATTGTACTGCTGGTATTATGACTGATCCTATGACAAGTGGTTCTGTTGTTAAGGGGGCTAGTATGTTGGTTGGATATAATACAGGAGCGATTAGTATAGGAGAATATCAGTTAGATGAATGTATTAAGATTGCTAGTACACCTTTGAAGTGTTCTTGGAAAACTTTAGGATTGATTAATGATATTGATGCTCTAGCTTTATCTAGTAATGTTTATCAGTTTAAAACAGCGATTAAAGTAGCAGGGGCAACTTATCAATATAATCAACCTTTAGTAATAAATGATGAAGCTTTTGATATTTATAGAAATACCTTTAAAGAGTTTGGGTTAGGGGTTAAAACGCAAATAGATTTACCGGTTGAGTCTTTAGGATATACTAGTGATAATAAGACGCCTGGTCTTTTACTTGACTTTGTTATGGGACAGTATGATACTTATACCCCGATTCAACTATCGCAATATATCTCGACGCTTGCTAATGGTGGTAGTAGATTACAACCTCATTTATTAAAAGAAGTTCATGCTGCTACAGATGATGAGAGTTTAGGGGAGACGATATATACATTTGAAACTAACGTTTTAAATACAGTTACAACACAAGAAGAATATCTAAATAGAGTAAAAGAAGGTTTTTATGCGGTTATGAATTATAGTTATGGCTTAGGTGTAGGTTATATAGATGATTCTTATGATCCTGCTGGTAAGACTGGTACTAGTCAAAGTGCAACTGATACAGATGGAGATGGTATTAATGATACAGATACAGTATCTACAGCTTTCGTTGGTTATGCACCAGCTAGTAATCCTACTATGTCTATAACGGTTACTAGTCCTAATTCTACTTGGGAAAATTCTAGTAATAGTTATTCAACATTAGTAACAAAAAGAATTTCATCAAGAGCAAGTGCTGCTTATTTTGCCTTATATCCAATAGAATAGAATATGAGAATAAAACCATTTTCTCGATAATAAAATTAAAAGAGAGGTGGTTCATATTAAAAAGATTATGGAGGTACTTATAGCAGTAATTCTTGTTCTTTTTTCTTTTTATTATACTGAAAAAGTTATTATTATATTAGAGTCTAATGATCCTATTATGAAGGAAATTAAAGAAAAAGGGAGCGAAAAGGAAGAAGATGCTATTGATGCTACGATTAGTGGGGACTATTTAATACCAGGATATAGTGGACTTGTAATCAATTTAGAAGAAAGTTTTCTTAAAATGAAAAAGTATGGTAGTTATAATGAGACGTTATTAGTCTTTGATGAAGTTGAACCTAATATATCTATTGATGATTATTATGATAAGTATATAAGTAGTGGTAATGGAATAAGTACAAGTATTGCTTTAGTTTTTACTGTTGATACTAGTAGTTATGTAAATAATCTTTTAAATATATTAAAAGAATTAGAAGTAGTAGGAACATTTTTTATAGATGGTAAGTTTATTGATAGTAATACTTCTTTTGTAACAGAGGCAGTTATTAATTCTAATGAAGTAGAAGTACTTAGTTATGATAATACCTATGATGAATTATTATTTAAAGCATCTATTGATAAAATAAAAATGCTTACTAGTACTACACCAAAATATTGTTATGCTACTTATGATAATGAGGAAGTATTAAATTTATGTAGTAAGTTGTCTATGCATACTATTATTCCTACATTAAGATTAGATAGTAATATTTATAGTAATCTTAAGGGGAACTTAAGAAGTGGTAGTATAATAAGTGTTAAATTAACTGAATCTAATGTATTGGAATTAAAAGTATTAGTTAATTATATAAAACAAAGAGGTTTTACGTTAGTAACACTTGATACTCTTTTAAATGAAGGAAGAAGTGAGAAATAGGACGGTATTAGGGTATCGTCCTTATATTTTTATAGGAATAGTGTAGACTTTTTAATCATTATATGATGATACTTATTTGATATTGTTAAAGGGTTTTATATTTTGTCCATTGAAAAAATAATCTGATTATGCTATTTTAGATGTAGTAAGATAGTATTGGTGAGAGGCTATAGTTGTTATAATAGGAGTAACTAGTGTTGTAGTGCCTAAGGTATATTTTAGTTTGTAGTTTTTTTAGAGTCTTTATTATGATTCAACTGCATATAAAGAGACTAGAATTAAGCAGATGTAGAACATGGTATAAAGATTAGAACTGGTACAAGTTTAGTTACTGGTTCAAGTTTTTATGGTGATTGGTATTTTGCTTATTAAATAAATATAAATCCAGTACTTCCTACTATTATTTATGTAATGAATGGAGGGCATATATGATAAAGAAATATATATGGTCTATTTTAGTAGTATTAATATTAATTGGATGGTTTGGGGTAGCTGAATATAGGGATATTAATAATAGAGAAAACTTATATGAAATAGAACTTGAATATTATAATAAACAATGTAATGAAAATAGTGATAAGTGTGAAGAACTTATAAAACCGGCTCATTATAAGATGGATGCAATTGGACAAGCTTTATATACAATTAAAACTTCTAATTTTAATTATATGATTTTATTTTTTATACTATTTATTGCTATTCCAGGTGTATATCAATTTTATAAAGAATTTAGGAGTGGTTATGTAAAGAACGTATTAATTAGAGAGTCATACAGTAAATATATGAAAAACGTTGTTTTAGATTCATTGAAGAAAACTATTTTTATTCTTCCTTTGACTTTATTAGGATGTTTTATAATTTCTTATATTTTATGTGATGGAATTGTTGATATTAATTATACTTTTAGTCATGCTATGAAAGGAATATCATTACCATCAGAAATATATTTGGAATCATTACCTTTATTTTTAGGGACATATATTTTGAACTTGGTTTTGTTAACTATAATTTGTGTTAATATTAGCCTTATTTGTGTAAAAAAGTCTAAAAATTTTATTTTAGTTATAATAATGAGTCTTTTAGTATATTTTTTATCAAACATAGTATTAAGTGTCGGTTTAGGTAATATAATATTTGAAATGATCTTTCGTATTGATGGTGCTGTGTATTATACAAGTTTTTATAACTTGATTTCTTATGAAGCTCCTCTTAACAATGCAACAATTTATGGTCTTTTATATATGATTATATTTATGATTGCCTCTACAGTAATATCATATATCTGTTTGTATTGGTGTTATTCTAGTAAAGAAAAGGTGTTGATGGAAGTTGAAAAAGGATAAGATAATAACAAAATATTTATTAAAGCAACAAAAGATTAAATTTATGTATATACTAGTAATTATTTATTCTATATATTCAGCATTAGTTTATGGTGGAGTTTCAACTAATACAACAGATGCCATACTTTTTTGTTTTACTAATGTTTGGTCTAATATATTTTTACTATTATTATTGGCATTAGTTGGAATTCAAATTACAAAAGTTTTAAATGAAATGTCTGTTTTTAAAATAAGAAATAAAAATAAGATGGAAGAGATAACTTCTATTAATAAACAGGTAGTGCTTATTACCTTATTAATAATATTATCCTTTAGTATAATGCAAATTTTTATAATAATAATTACGCATGGCTTTAATAACGTCAATTCCTATATAATTGCTTACAATATGCCATATATATATTTAATAATATTTATAGTAAGATATATAATAATTATGACTTTATATTCTATGTTAATTGCTAGTTTATCATATATAATTCCTAATATTGTTATGATTGTAATAATTACATTAAATGCTTTTTTATTATATATATACCCCTATAATTTTAATATAATAGTAAATGGGTTAAGTAATATTAAATTATATATAGGATATTATTTTTCTATTTTACCTTATAGTAGTATTAGTACGGAATTGTTTTGTTCTTCATTTTATATAATAATTTTAATAATATTATATATGATATTATTAAAACTCATATTTACTAGAAATAAATTTAAATATTATATAAATATAATAAAAATAATTTTAAAAAGCGATATTAGCTCGTTAAAATGTAATTTAAAAAAAGTCTTGTTATGGACATTTATCATTATATTTTGTTTCTATATATTTAAAATATTAACTAATAGCTTATATAGTGAAAGTTCAATATATAAACTATTAGGACTAAATTTAACTAAAGATACTGATATAATTTCTATTTTTTTACTTCTTGTATATATATTTTTATTTCTTTATATGGGATTTTATTTGTTTGTAAAAGATATTTTATATCAACTATGTAATTATTTTTTAAGAATAAAATTAAATACTTGGTATTACTATAAAGTTTTTTCAATTACTTTTATTAGTTGTATATTTAAAGCAATTTTTTATATAATTGTATATATAATTTCAATATTATGTTCTATAAAGGTTCATAATCTATTAAATTTTTATTTGTATGATTGTATAATAACAACATTTTTACAACAATTTTTAATTTTACTATATATGTGTAATCAAAAAGAAAAAATATTATTAGTTGTATTATTAATAAGTGGACTCTCATTTACGGGTTTATCAATTATAGATGTCAATAATAAAATAGTTGTCTATATTATATTTTTGTTATTAACACTTTATTTTATAAGAAAAAAATGTATAAAGAGTAAAGAAATATTATTTGAAAGGAAAGTTAAAATATGAAAAGAGATAATAAAAGAGTAGTTGTAGAAGTAATAGATGTATCAAAAAAATTTAGGGAAGTTACTGTTTTAGAACATATAAACTTAAAATTAGAATCTGGTAATATATATGGTTTTATTGGACCAAATGGAAGTGGGAAAACAGTACTATTAAAAATGATTTGTGGTTTTTATGCTCCTTCGTCTGGGAAAATTTTAATTAATTCTAAAAATATTATTGAAGAAAAAACTTATCCAGATAATACGGGTGCTTTAATAGAAAAGCCAACTTTTATTCCTGATTTAACAGGAAAAGAAAATTTAATGTTATTAGCAAAGATACAAAATAAAATAACAGAGAAGGATATTGATAAAATTGTAGAAATAGTAGGGCTAAATAAATATATAAATAATAAATATAATACTTATTCTCTTGGTACTAAACAGAAATTAGGTATAGCTCAAGCTATAATGGAAAATCCTGATTTAATAATTTTAGATGAACCGTTCAATGGACTTGATGATATAAGTGCTAAAAATATAAGAAATTATTTATTAGAAAAGAAAAAGGAAGATAAGTTAATTATAATATCAACACATATAAAGGATGATATAGCTCTATTGTCTGATAAAACATATTTATTTGAAAATGAGAATGTTATTTTTCAAAAATAATGTTTTATGTCGGAAAAGTACGTTTAAAAATAGAAAAATAAAAGGGACTGTTGAGTAATTGATTTTTCAGCAGTTCCTTTCTATTTGTATAATAAGTACCTAAAATATTAAAATTATTTTATTCTAATTTTAATATTTGTTTTTGTTGACTATTTGCCTTTGGAATGTTAGAGTAATAAGTCGAGGTGAATGGAATGAAAAAAGTATTGGTGTTTTTGATAGTTTTATTTGCTAGTATAATGATAGTACCAAATGCTTATGCAGCAGAGGGTGCAGTTGCTAGTTTAGATGGTGTTGAGTATACTAGTTTACAAGATGCTATTGAAAATGCAAATGGAAAAACTGTAACATTACTTTCTGATGTTACTGAGAGTATAACTATTTTTGAAGGTATAACAGTTACTTTGGATTTGGGTAGTTATACAATTACGAATGAAGAAGGGTATGATACGATTACTAATTATGGTAATCTTACGATTGTTGGAAGTGGGACTGTTGATAATGTTTCTCATGGAAAAGCAGCTTTAAAAAATGAAGAAAAAGGTGTAGTTGTCTTAGAGTCAGGTACTTATATAAGAAGTAAGGAGACTGGTGTTAGTGCTGATGTGTCTGGTGGTAATTCATTTTATACTATTCAAAACTATGGATATATGACAATTAAAGATGGTGTTCAAGTTTTAAATAATGGTAGTTTTTCAAGCTTACTAGAAAATGGTTTTTATAATGGTAGTGAAAAGCAGTATGATGGTACTCCAACTTTAATTATTGAAGGAGGATACTTTAGTGGTGGTTTAAACACAATTAAAAATGATGACTGGGGTGTTTTAGTAATTAATGGAGGAACATTTACTAATGTTGCTCAAGCAGCAGTTCTTAATTGGAACAAAGCTACTATTAATGGTGGTACTTTTGAGTCTTCAAACTATGTTATTTTAAATGGCAAATTAGATGATGTTATGGATACTGGAGAGTTAATAATTACTGGTGGTACATTTATTGCAGGAAGTGGTGATATTATTGGTTCCATGCGAGGCAATGATGATGATTTAGTTAATGTATTTGTTCAAGGTGGTATTTTTAATAAAGAAGTTAGTGCTAATCTATTAGATATTAACGATGATGAGGCTTTATTACTAAATGCTAATGGATATTATGAAATTGCTAAAAAACAGGCTGATTATAGTCAAGTTTATGAATTAATAGAAGAAGCTGATAATATTGATAAGTCATTATATACTGATGAGAGTGTAGAGGTATTAGAAGATGCTATTGCTAGTGTTGATTATAGTAAGAATGGCTTAGAACAGAGTGATGTTGATGCTATGGCTTTAAATATTAAATTAGCAATAGATAGTTTAGTTAAAAAAGTAGAGGTAGTAGACCTAACAACTTCTCTAGAGGCTACTGTAGAGACTAATCCTGAGACAAGTGATCCTATTTTACTTATAGTACTTGTTTTATTAGTAAGTAGTGTTGGTATTGTATTTACTGGTAGAGAATTATGTAATTTTCTATCTAAAAATATTTGACAACTTAATAATTTGTAGTAAAATAATATTTATAAATACGTTATTAGTTAGGGACTTGATGAGAGAATACTTTTAATCTTAGAGACTTAACGGTTGGTGAAAGTTAAGAAAAGCTCTTTTGTTACTACCTTAATGAGTAGAGTTATGCAAAGTAATTCCGGTTAAAGCCGTTATTTTAATTAAGTTAAAAAAGGATGGTATCGTGTAGTGTATGGCACTCCTATATATCATCCTTTTTATTATATAAAGATAGGAGAAAATATATGGGAAAGAAAAAAGCTTATTATAAGAGTTCAAAATCATGTGAAAATATTCATGTATTTATGGAAAGTTGGTATGGTGTTAAAAGTCATCGTCGTAAAAGAACAAGATTTCATCATAATGATATGCCGCTATATTTTATCAATAGGGGAGTTACACCTCCTAAAGCTGTTTCATTAGATGTAGCATCTAAAGATAATTCTGATAAATATATTTATGTTAGGGATGATGATAATAATATTAGATGTTATGGTAATAGTTTAGCACTTAATAAAGAAGATATCTTAAGAGGTAATTTAAGTGTTAAAGAAAGAGATAAAAAAAGAAGAGAGATACTTAATGATTTAGGTTATGGTTATGATGAGATAACTGGAGAAGTAGAATTGCTAGAAGTATTAGAAAATGAAAGATATATTGATGAGTTAGTGCCTACTGAAAAGGTTAATAGGCAAAAAACTATAAGTAAAAGACATTATTATGGAGGTGGAAGATAAAATGGTAAATATTAAAGAAAGTGAATTGTTAATGCCACTTAATCATTCTTGTGCTCATTTGTTAGCAGAGGCAGTTAAGAAATTATATCCTGATGCTAAGTTTTGGGTAGGACCTGTAATAGAAGATGGTTTTTATTATGATATTGATTTAGGAGATAAGACTCTAACAGATGAAGATTTACCTAAAATAGAAAAAGAGATGAAGAAGATTGCTAAAGGTAATAAAAAAATCATTCGTCATGAGTTAACTAGAGAAGAAGCACTTGAGAAATTTAAGGATGATCCTTATAAAATAGATTTAATTAATAATATGCCAGATGATGAAGTAATTACTTGTTACACTCAAGGAGACTTTACTGACCTTTGTCGTGGTCCTCATGTAGATTCAACAAAAGAATTAAGACATTTTAAACTCTTAAGAGTAAGTGGTGCTTATTTTAAGGGAGACTCTAAAAATAAAATGTTGCAACGTATTTATGGGGTTTGTTACTATAGTGAAGATGATTTGAATAAGCATCTAGAATTCTTAGAGGAAGCGAAACGTCGTGATCATAAAAAATTAGGTAAAGAACTAGGTTTATTTATGATTAGCGAATATGGACCAGGTTTTCCTTTCTTTTTACCTAATGGAATGGTTTTAAGAAATATTTTAGAAAATTTTTGGTATGAAGAACATACTAAAGAAGGATATGAATTTATTAAAACTCCTATTATGTTAAATCAAGAATTATGGGAAAGGTCTGGTCATTGGGATAATTATAGAGAAAATATGTATACATCTACAATAGATGATAGAACTTTTGCTATTAAACCAATGAATTGTCCAGGGGGTATGTTAGTATATAAAAATTCTTTACATTCATATAAAGACTTACCAATAAGATGTGGTGAGTTAGGTCAAGTTCATCGTCATGAAGCAAGTGGAGCTTTAAATGGACTATTTAGAGTAAGAACATTTACTCAAGATGATGCTCATATTTTTATGAGAGAAGACCAAATAGAAAGTGAGATAATTAGATTAATTAAATTTATTGATAGAATTTATAGTTTATTTAACTTATCTTATGATATAGAATTATCTACAAGGCCAGAAGATAAATTTATAGGTAGTATAGAATCTTGGAACAAATCTGAGGAAATTTTACAAAGAGCGTGTAAAGAAGCTGGGCATGATTGTAAGATAAATCCTGGTGATGGGGCTTTTTATGGGCCTAAACTAGATTTTCATATTAAAGATTCCTTAGGTAGAGTATGGCAATGTGGTACTATTCAATTAGATAATAATTTGCCAGAAAGGTTTGATTTAACGTATATAGATAAAGATGGTTCTAAAAAAAGACCTATTATGTTACATCGTGTTATATTTGGTTCTATTGAAAGGTTTATTGGTATATTAATAGAACATTTTGCAGGATTATTTCCTCTATGGTTAAGTCCTCTTCAAGTAATAGTTATTCCAGTATCTAGTGAATATCAAAATGATTATGCTACTAGAGTATATGAAGAATTAAAGAATAATAATATTAGAGTAGAGTTAGATAACCGTAACGAAAAACTAGGCTATAGACTAAGAGAAGCTCAAACTAGAAAGATTAATTATACTTTAATTCTTGGCGATAAAGAAAAGACCGATAATACAATTAGTTATAGACGTCATGGTGAAAAAGATACTACAACAGTAAGTATAGATGAATTTATCAAACTATTAAAAGAAGAAATAGATACTAAAAAAATATAAAAAGATAGCTAGTCCTATAAATAAAATATAGGTCCATTACTATCTTTTTTTTCACTATAATTTGTATTATTTTCATCAATATTAATATTACTTTCTTCTTCATCGTTATTGTTATTAATAGCAGATGCTACTTTCATTAGAGTTTTAGCATTGCTAAATAATGGTTTAATTTGATATACAATAGGTATTGCTTGATTAATTATTCCAAGTGTTCTTTGGGTATTATTTAAAATATTGTTCCAATTGATTCCTCGTTTTGGTATATAGTTAGGTATTCCCATATTATAATCATTATACATATAAACACTACCTTTCCCTTACTTTAATATATGATTAATTTTTACTACTTGTGATTAATTTAAGAGAGTGGTATAATTATTTTAAGAATAAGGAGGAGAGGGTTATGGAAATAATAGCAATGCCATTTATTTTGATATATCATATAGTCCATTATATTTTACTTTCTCCTAAACGAATACTTGGTTATGCTTATACTGGTTTTTTGGCAATTATTGATAGATTGAGTCGTGGAAAGGTAAGTAAAAGAAGAGAAGAACGTGCCGAAGAAGAACAAGCTATCTTAGAAGTAGAAAAAATGATGAGTGCAACGGTAGATACTGCTAAAGAAAAACTTACTCTTGATAAAGAGCCTGTTACTTCTTATCGTTATAAAGTAAGAGGTAGTAATGGGAAAATTATAAATGGTACTTTTGAAGGACCTAGTGCTGATGAGGTTAAAAACTTTTTAAAAAATGAAGGTTATGAAGTTTTAGAAGTAGTTCCTCGTAAGTTTTATGATGTTGATGTAAATATAGGAGGAAAATTTAATGCTGCTGATCTTTCGTTTTCTCTTACACAGTTGTCAACTTATTTAAAAGCTGGTATTGCTTTGATAGATTCAGTTAGAATATTAGAAAAACAAAGTGAAAAACCAGAACAAAGAAAGGTTTATCAAAAAGTTGTTTATGAACTTTTAAAAGGACAAGATTTATCTGTTGCAATGGAAAAGCAAGGTGATAAGTTTCCTGTATTATTAGTAAATATGATTAAAACAGCAGAGTTAACGGGTGATTTGACATCGGTTTTAGATGATATGGCTGAGTATTATACTTCTAAAGAGGAAACTAGAAAACAGATGGTTTCGGCAATGACTTATCCTGTTATTGTTTTATGTATTGCTATTGGAGTTATTATCTTTATTTTAGTTAGTATTGTTCCTAGTTTTGTTGATATGTATGAAGATAATAATGCAGAAATACCTGGTATTACTAGGTTTGTTATGAATGCTAGTGATTTTATAGTTAATTATTATTTCTTAATTATTATAGGACTTGGAGTATTTGTAGGTATATTTATTTATTTATATAAAAAGAAAAGGAATTTTAGAAGGAATGTTCAATTAGTTCTTATGCATATACCTGTTTGTAGTCAGATTATTATTTATAATGAAGTATATAATTTTACTAAAACTTTTGCTTCTCTTTTAAATCATGGGGTATTTATTACTGATAGTATGGAAGTATTATCAAAGATTACTAATAATGAAATATATAAAGAAATGATTGCAAGGACTATTATTAATCTTAATAAGGGAGTTAATATATCTGAATCATTTAAAGGTCAATGGGCTTTTCCTATTGCTGCTTATGAGATGATTGTAACAGGGGAGAGGACAGGACAGTTAGGATTAATGATGGAGAAAGTTGCTAATTATTATCAAGTGTTACATAAGACTTTAGTTAAACAAATGCAAAGTTTTATAGAGCCTCTTATGATAGCTTTTCTAGCTTTAATAGTAGGTACTATTCTTTTATCAGTAGTTGTACCGATGTTTGATATTTATGGACAAATTCAGTAGGTGATGATATGGAAGTTTTGTATATAATATGTTTTTTTATAATAGGCCTAGTTTTTGGGTCTTTCTTTTGTTGTGTGGGATTAAGGTTATCTGTTAATACTTCTTTTATTAGAGGAAGAAGTTATTGTGATAGTTGTCATCATGAGCTTAAGGGAAGAGATTTAATACCTTTATTTTCATATTTGTTTTTAAAAGGAAGATGTAGATATTGTCATAAGAAAGTTAGCTTATTAAATCCTTTTATTGAAGTTGCTACAGGAATATTATTTGCACTATCTTATTATAGTTTTGGTTTTTCTTTAGAATTAATATTAGCATTGTTATTGATATCTTTATCTATGATTGTTTTTGCTAGTGATTTAACTTATATGATTATACCTGATGAAGTTATTATTTTTTTTAGTATAACTATTTTAGTTATAAAGTTCTTTTTAGAGGGAATAGTAGGGGTAGGTTTTTCTTTACTAAGTGGGGCTTTACTTTTCTTTTTTATGTATGTTTTAATGTTATTTGGTAATTCTTTGTTTAAAAAAGAATCTTTAGGGGGAGGGGATGTTAAATTATTCTTTGTTTTAGGTCTTGTTATAGATCCTTTCTTAGGGCTTATAACTATCTTTTTAGCATCTTTAATAGCATTGCCAGTATCTTTATATTTACTTTATAAAAATAAAGAGCATGCAATACCTTTTGGGCCTTTTATTTTAATTGCTTTTCTTATTATTTTCTTTAGTAAAATTACTACTAGTGATATTTTTGAATTTTTGACATTATTTTAAAATTATTATTGACGAACGTTTATTCTAATGTTAAGATAATAAGCATTAAAATATTTATATAAAAGTAAAATAAACAAAATTAAACTTGAGAAAAGTTTTTGTATTATAGGAAATTAACGCTTAAAAACTAAATAAATAAAAAATAGTTAATATAAGTGATTTAATGAATAACAAAAAAATAACAGTAAGTATCAATATCACTGATTGATACTGTATAGGTAACTTTCTATATAAATTTTATTATAAGCTTGTAAAGAAAGGAGATGATTTCGTGGTAAAAAATTTAATGATTAGAAGTAGTAGTGCAGAATTTTTAATATTTGAAAGACAGCCACATGATAAAGGGGTTCAAGTCAGATTTGAAAATGATGATTTATGGTTAACTCAAAAAGCTATGAGTGAATTGTATAATTGTACTACGGACAATATTTCATTACACTTAAAAAATATATATAATGATTATGAACTTGATAGGAATTCTCGATAGTTCAAAAAGAAGGTAACAGAGAAATAAAAAGAAAACTTTCATACTATATTTAGATGCTGTTATTTCTGTTTTATATAGGGTCAATTTTGATAGAGCAATTCAATTTAGGAGATGGGCTACTAATATATTAAAAGAAGTTTCAAAAAAAGGTTATATTATTGACAAAAAAAGAATATGAGAAATATAAAAATAGAATTGCATTAAAGCCAAGTGAAGTAGAACTTCATTACTTACAAAGTATTAAAGATTTAGAAATGATTGATACCAAAAATTAGTCATTTATTTGGACTTACAAACTGGAAGAATTCTCCTAAAGGTAAAATATTAGAAAATGATGTTGACTATTTGTATATTTATGATTTGTTAGAATCTAAAGACCTATTTGATGGTTTACATCCTAATAATGCAGGACATCAAAAAAATCTGTGATAAAGGGAAAACTAAAATAAGTAAATATTTTTAATATGTTTTTGAGGAAGTGATATAATGAGAGTATGTGTTTATACCTTAGGTTGTAAAGTTAATACTTATGAAAGTGAATACATAATGTTAAAACTAATAGAAGCAGGTTATGATGTTGTAAATAATTTAGATGAGGCTTCTGATATTTATATAATTAATACTTGTACTGTTACTAATACTGCTGATATTAAGAGTAGAAAGATAATAAATCGTATTAAAAGAAATAATCCTAATGCTTGTATTGTTGCTTTAGGTTGTTATGTAGAAGATCATCCTGATGATTTTGATGATATAGATATTTATATTGGTAATAAAGATAAGAGTATGATTATAGAATTGTTAGATAAATATTTTACTAATAAAGAGTCTATTAGAAGAGTAGGACTTAATAAAGATAGTTTTGAAGATATGTATATAACAGATTTTAAAAATAGATGTAGAGCCTTTGTTAAAGTACAAGATGGATGTGAGAATTTTTGTAGTTATTGTATTATTCCTTATGTTAGAGGTAAGTGCAGAAGTAAAGATTTAGATACAGTAGTTATGGAAGTTACTGCATTAGTTAATAAAGGTTTTAAAGAAATAGTATTAACAGGTATTCATACAGGGCACTATGGTGTTGATATTGATACTAGTTTTGCATCTTTACTTAAGGCTTTAATTAAAATAGAGGGACTAAAACGTCTTAGAATCTCTAGTATAGAAATAACAGAATTAAATAGAGAAGTTTTAGATATAATAAAAAATAGTAATATAATAGTAGATCACTTACATATTCCTTTACAAGCTGGTAGTGATAAAATATTAAAATTAATGAATAGAAAGTATGATTTAAAATATTTTGAAGATAAATTAAAAGAAATAAGAGATATTAGGCCTGATATATCTATAACTACTGATATAATTGTAGGCTTTCCTATGGAGAGTGAAGAGGACTTCTTAGAAACTATAGAAAATGCTCGTAAGTTTGGCTTTTCTAAAATACATGTTTTTCCTTATTCAGATAGAAAAGGTACTGTTGCAAGTACTATGGATGGACATATAGATGGTAATATTAAGAAGATGCGAGCAAGGAGACTTCTTCTAGTTTCTCATGAATTAGAGAAGGAATATGCTAATAAATTTATTGGTAAGACTTTAGAAGTTTTATTTGAAGAAGTTAAAGATGGTGTTAGTATAGGTCATACTAGTAATTATTTAAAAGTTAAAGTAAAGGCGTGTATTCCTTCTAATACTTTTAGAAACATTAAGATTAAAAGTTATTTATTAGATAGTTTAATAGGGGAAGTAGATAACTAATATCTTAACAGAAAAAAGTTTTTTGGAGAAAAATCCTTGATATTTATGCAACATCTATTGATTATGATTATAAGAAAGAGATAACTATTAACTTTTTTAAGACAAACAGTTTCTCATGAAGATACCTTAAAAAGCTTGTGAAGAGTACGATAAATATATGAAAAAAATTTAACAAAAGATGAGAAAGACTATTTAGAAATAATTAATATTGATATTAAAGAAATTGAAACTAATTATTAATATAGGAGAAGATATGAGTAAAGTAACAGGGAATTTTAAAAAGACAATTTTTAGAAGTAATACTAATAATTACTTAATAGGATTATTTAAAGTAAAAGAGACTAGTCCTGATTTAGATAAATTTATTAATAAGACTATTACTATTACTGGATATTTACCTGATTTAAATGAGATAGATACCTATGTTTTAGAAGGTAATATTACAAGTCATGCTAAGTATGGAGAACAGTTTGTAGTTAATACTTTTGAGAGAATTATGCCAAAAGAAGTTGATTCAATTGTTAGTGTGTTAAGTAGTGATATGTTTAAAGGGATAGGTAAGAAAACAGCTGAAGCGATAGTTGATATGTTTCATGAGGATACTTTTAATGTAATATTAGAAAATCCTAATAATTTATTATTAGTTAAAGGTGTTAGTGAAAAGCAAGTAAGAGTTTTACATGAAGCTTTAAAAAATTATCAGGGTAGTTATGAGATAATTCTTAATCTATCTAAATTAGGTTTTAGTACAAGAGATAGTCTTAAAATATATAGTAAATTTAAAGAAAAAAGTTTTGATATTATAAATGATGATATATATAAAGCATATTATTTTATAGATGATATTTACTTTAAGACCTGTGATTATATTTTTGAAAAACATAGTGAAGATAAGTTAGATGTTAAAAGAATTAGAGCAGTGTTTATATATATTTTAAGAGAAATTACAAATGTAGTTGGTAATACTTACTTTTACCTAGATGAAATTAGACCTTATTTTATTAGAATAATTGGTACTGATATTAGTGATGAGTTATTATTAGAAGCCTTAAATAATTTAATTAATTTAGAATTAATAGTTGTAAGGGAAGATAAAATATATTTAAAAGAATATTATGATGCAGAAATATTTATTGCAAGGCGTTTGAGAGTTCTTGCTCATGAGAAGAGTGAAGTTTTAAAAAATTATGATAAAATTTTAAAAGAAATAGAGTTTAAAAATAATATTATATATAACGAAGAACAAAATAATGCTATAAATGAAGCTTTAACTAATAAATGTTTAATTATAACAGGTGGTCCAGGTACTGGGAAAACTACAATTATTAAAGGTATTATAGACTTGTTTCAAGCGATGAGGAAATATAATACTAAGGACTTAATGGAAAAACTTGTATTACTTGCACCTACTGGAAGAGCTAGTAAAAGAATGAGTGAAGTTACTAATTTAACTGCATCTACTATTCATAGATTCTTAAAGTGGAATAAAGATTCTAATAAGTTTCAAGTTAATGAGTATAATAAAAGTAAAGCTGAGTTTGTTATTATAGATGAGGCTAGTATGTTAGATACACTATTACTTTGTAATTTATTAAAAGGATTATCTACTAATACTAAAATTATTTTTGTAGGTGATGCTAATCAATTACCTAGTGTAGGTGCAGGTAATGTTTTACAAGATATGTTAAATAGTGAAGAGTTAAAAGTTATTAAATTAAAGAATTTATATAGACAAGGGAAAGATTCTAATATTATAACTTTCGCTCATAATATTAATGAAGGAGTACTTGATGTAGATATTTTTAATAAAGGAGAAGATTTGAAGTTTATAAAATGTCTTGATAATAAAGTAATAGATACTATTAAAGATGAAGTATCTAAAATAAAAGATACTGACTATCAGGTGCTTGCTCCTATGTATAAAACTATTAATGGGATAGATAATATTAATAGTTCTTTACAAGAGTTATTAAATCCTAAGAAATCTACTAAAAAAGAGATAACTATTAATAATACAGTTTATAGAGAAAGTGATAAAGTAATTGAACTTACTAATATGCCTGATGATAATGTTTTTAATGGAGATATCGGTAATATAGATAAAATAAAACTTGCTCCTAAAAAAGAAGTTTATATAGATTATGATAACAATATAGTTAAATATACACCAACTGTGTTTAATAATTTCTCTTTAGCTTATGCAATATCAATACATAAAAGTCAGGGAAGTGAGTTTAAGGCTATAATTATACCAATAGTAAAGGGATATAAAAAGATGTTATATAGAAAACTTATATATACAGGAGTTACTAGAAGTAAAGAGAAGCTTATATTAATAGGAGATATTAAAGCTTTAGAATATGCTATTAATAATACTAATGAACAAAAAAGAAGAACTAGCTTAGATTATTACTTAAAAAATGGTATAATTTAAAACTATTTATCCATAATAGTTGTAGGAGGTTAATTATGGATAAGAAAAAAATGATGATAACAGCAGGAGTTATGGCAGGTGCTTGTTATGGGATGTATAAATATTTTAAGAATAATCCTGCTAAGCTTAATATGATGAAACAAAAAGTTAAAAATGTTGCTAATGCTGTTAATAATTTTGAAGATGAGATGATGATGTAAAATTGTCATCTTTTTGTTGATTAGATAATTAATAATATAGTACAATCTATATGTAAAGATAAGGTGAATTAGATTATGAATAATAAGAAAATAATTGTTATAGCAATTGTTACTATATTAGTAGTATTATTGTTAATTAGTTTTTCTTTTGCTTATTTAAAAACTTCTTTAGAAGGGGAAGGGGAATATATAATTAAAGTAGGATCTTTAGAATTAGAACTTGATGATGCAAATGAATTAACACTTGAAAGTCAAATTCCTATAGAAGATTCTTCAGGGCTTAAGTTAACTGGTTTTAGTTTTAAATTAACTAATAATAGCAATATTGCTAGTGATTATACAATATACTTAGATGATGTAGCTTTAGATGATGGGGAAATAAAAATGGCAGATAGTGCTCTTAGATATAGTTTAACTATTGATAATATAGAAAAAGAACCTGCTAGTTTGCTTAGTATGGGAGATAGTTCTAATAGAATAGTGGATAAGGGGACAATAGGAGCTTTAGAAACAATTACTTATACTTTAAAGATATGGATAGATTATGATGCTACTGTTGATGAGGCTAGTGGTAAAGTTTTTAAAACTAAATTGAGAGTTGAAGCAAGTCAAACTTTAGAATAAAAAAATATCAAGACTTATAATAAGCTTGATATTTTTTAGATGTAAAGATAGGATATCTAAATAAATTAACTTTAACTTGGTAGTTATTAGTAAAATTTAAGTTTATAGAAAAGAGAAGTTACATAAATATTGATAAAAGTATTAGGGAACTATTATGTATGGCATGCATTATAATAGATGGATAGATACTTTTTGTATCATAATAAGTTAAAGCAAAGAAGAAACCTAAACTACCATAAGGAATAACGTATAAATACTCTAAAATATTAGTGCTACCTATTACGTGTAATAAACCAAATATTAAGCCTGAAGCAGTAGCATATACCCATTTGTTTTTAAATATTTTAGCAATTCCTTTTCTAAAAGTTATCTCTTCTGCTATTGGGGCAAGGATACCTGCTGTAAATAACATTAAATAAGGGCTAGTACTAACTAATGATTGAACAGCAGTTTCATTACTTGATGTTCCTAAACTGGTTATTATACCTATTGCTATATTAGATATGCACATTATTATTAGTCCTATAAACCAATATTTAAAAGCTGTATCTAAGCTTTTCTTAATACTATTTTTAAAAGTATTAAACTCTTTTTTTAATTCCTTAAAATATAAAATAATTAAAATTATAACTAATAATAAATCTACAAATGAATTAACAATAGCTAGGTCAGTACTCGTATAATCATTAACATCAATATTAAATAATAATATCGGAATTATTTGTAGATAACTACTAAAATAAAATATAAGAAAGGTTAGTAGTCCTTTACATATTTCTAATATTCTTTCCTTTGTAATCATATCTTTCATTTTCATCACCTACTATATAATATATCATTAAATAATAGTTTTGACAAAAATAATTTTATATAGTATAATCTATAACAAGAAAGGAGTGAAGTTATTAAAAGACTTCACTCTTTAATATGTAAGGAGGAGTTATGGAAGAGAAAGTAAAATCTTTAGTAGAAGATAAGATTAAAGACTTAGGACTATTCGTTAGTAGTGTTTATTATGCTACAGATGAAGGAGTTAAATCATTAAATATTGAACTTGATAGTGATGAAATAATTGATGTTAATAAAATAACAGAAGCGACTAAAATAATTAATCCTATTATGGATGAGAATAATTTATGTGATGATATAGATGTACTTGATATACATTCTAAAGAGAAAGGAGATAATTAAAATGGATGGAAAAGAGTTTCTTAAAGCAGTTGATTTAGTAGTTAAAGAAAAACATATTGATAAAGAGATAATTTATGAAGCGATGAGAAATGCCTTAGCTAGTGCTTATAAGAAGAATGCTAAGAGTAAAAATAATAATGTAAAAGTCTTAATTAATGAAAATAATGGGGATATTAAAGTATACTCATATTTAACTGTTGTATCTGATGATAAACAAACTAAAGAAGAATATGAAGATGCTTTATTTGAGCGTTATGCTTTAGATGATGATTTAGATACAGAAATTAGTGAAAAAGAATTTAAAGAAGAAGAGAAAGCAAAGGAAAAAGAAGAGGATTTAAAAGAAAAAATCAGTTTCTTTAATCCTGGTACTGAGATTAAACTTAGTGATGCTAGAAAGATTGATAAGAGTGTTAATATAGGAGATACTATAGACACAGAAGTTACTCCTAAAGATTTTGGTCGTGTGGCTGCTTCTACTGCTAAGCAAGTAGTTATTCAAAAAATAAGGGAAGCAGAGCGTAGTAGTATTACTTCAGAATTTGGTGATAAACAAGATGAATTATTAGTAGGTACTGTTGCTTTGGAAGATACAGATAATTACTTTATTGATTTAGGTCGTACTAATGGTATTTTACCTAAAAAAGATATTATACCTGGTGAGAAGATTAAAATGGGTAGTCAAATTAAAGTTTATGTTACTAAAGTAGACAATAATGGTAGAAGTTTGCTTGTATTACTTAGTAGAAGACATTATGGTTTTGTTAAAAGATTATTTGAAAGTGAGATACCAGAGTTATCTGATGGAACAGTACTACTATATAGTGTTGCAAGAGAAGCAGGGGTTAGGAGTAAAGTAGCAGTTTATTCTGAAAATTCTAAAGTTGATCCAATAGGTGCTTGTATAGGAGAGAAAGGTAGTCGTATTGCTGCTATTATTACGGAGTTAAATGGTGAGAAAGTAGATATAGTTAAATATGATAATGATCCTGCTATTTTTATTGCTAATGCTCTAAGTCCTGCTAAAGATGTGAAAGTTTTAATTACTGATTTAAAGAAGAAAGAAGCTTTAGTAATAGCAGATGGTGATAATTTTTCACTTGCTATAGGTAAGAGAGGTCTTAATGCTAAACTTGCAACTAGACTTACTAAATATAAAATAGATATTAAAACAACAGAACAAGCTAAAGAGATGGGTATTAGTATTAAAAGTGAAGGATAGGAGGTAATTATGAAAAAAAGAAAAATTCCTCTTAGAACCTGTGTTGTAACAGGGGAAAAATTAGATAAAAGAGAATTGCTTAGAATTGTAAGAGATAAAGATTTGAATGTTAAAGTAGATTTAACTGGAAAAATGAACGGTAGAGGTGCATATATTAAAAAAGACATAAAAGTCTTAGAAGAAGCAATAAAGAAGAAAAGCTTAGAAAGAAAACTAGAGTGTAAAATTAGTGATGAGGTATATGATGAAGTAAGAAAAATATTAGAGTGAGGTGATTATATGACAATTAAAGAATATGCTATAGATGTAAAT
>CAZJKS010000003.1:0-26587 GCA_964546695.1 uncultured Muribaculaceae bacterium
TTTCTATTATAACAAAAAACACATGATTTTAAAATTTCATGCGTTTATCCTGATTTTATGCTACTAAAACTTGACAAAAAGAGAATTTCATAATATGATATTAGAGCAATTTACTTGAAACAGCAATTGTCTTACTTTGTTCAATGTGTTTTCAAAAGTTATAGTAACTTTTGTGCTGAAAGGTGAATGAAATACTCCCTGAATGAATGGTGAAGACAAATCAAGAAAGTGCAAATATATAGAAAGGAGAAAATTATGGCAAGATATACAGGACCAAGTTACAAAAAATCAAGACGTGTTGGTTTTTCTTTAAGTGAAACTGGTAAAGAACTTGCTAAAAGACCATATGGACCAGGACAACATGGAAATGAAAGACATAGTAAACCAAGTGATTATGGTAACCAGTTAAAGGAAAAGCAAAAATTACGTTTCATGTATGAAGTTAATGAAAAACAATTTAGAAAGACTTTTGATGAAGCTGCTAAAATGCCAGGTGTACATGGTACAAACTTCTTAATTTTATTAGAGTCTCGCTTAGATAATTTAGTATACCGTATGGGATTTGCTAACACACGTAGAGGTGCAAGACAACTTGTAAACCATGGACACATTACTGTAAATGGTAAGAAAGTAGATATCCCATCATACAGAGTTAAACCAGGAAGCGTTATCGCTTTAAAAGAGAATTCTAAAGATCATAAAGCTGCTAATGAAGCACTAGCTAAAGTTAATAAACGTGTGGAATATGTAACTTTTGATGAAAATAAAAAAGAAGGTACTTATGTAAGATATCCTGAAAGAAACGAACTTAATATGGATATTAATGAGTCATTAATCGTTGAATTTTATAACAAGTAAAAAACTGCAAATAACTGCAGCTTTTTTGTTTTAAATTTTCTATCCAAAATAATAAGTTATCATTGATTTTAATACAATTACTTAAGTTCCATACAATCAAAATTGCTTTTAATAGTAGATATAACTTCATTACCTGCTACTATTAAAATAGATGTATCTATTGGAAGAGATTTAATAAAACTTAGTATCTCTTCCTTTTTATTGTTATCTAAAATATGATTTCTCTCAACTATTAATTTATCTCCTACAAGAATAAGAGCACTACTAAAGTCTTTTAAATTAAATGATGTATAACACATATCAAACTTTATAGCGTTGTTTCTTAATTTCAACCTTTTCCCAAATTCTACTCCTTCTTCTGATAAAGGAGGATTTAAATTACCACTAATATCTTTATCTTCCCTAAAACTTTTAACTACATAAATCATTATTTATACCACTCTTTTTCTAAATCATTATTATATTTTAAGAAATAAGTACGATAATCTTTATTATTACTACCTAACTCCTTTGAAGAAGATGTTCCACCTACTAAATATCCATCATCAAAAACAATTACATCACTAAAATAATCAGAACCACTACCATTTTCTTTATTATTAGCAATTTTTTCTAAAGACGTATTATATTTAACAATAATGCCTCTATAATCTAAATAATTATTACTAGTAGACTTCTTATAAGTATGACCAACTACAACTAAATTTTCTCCATCAAAAACTATCTTATTGAATCTTGCACTATTATTTCTAGCAAAAGTAACTTCATCTACTACATTACCATCTAAATCATATTCAATAACTAAAGCCTCTGTAACCTTATCTGCATCTTTAGCATCTATATTAATAGTTTTAGAACCTACAACAAATAAACTATCATCCACTTTAACAATAGAACTAAATCCAACAGTATCAGTATATTCATAACTCTTAGCAAAAACCTGCTCTCCAGAAAGTGTATATTTAGCAATTAAACCATAGCGAGTTGCATCTTTTCCAACTAAATATAAATACTCATCATCAAAAACTACATCATTAAATATAGCTGATTTACTACCACCATAATTAACACGCCATTCCTCTTCTAAGTCAAAATTATATTTAATCATTAAAGCACCACCATTAGGATCAGTACCTATCACCATATTCTGTAAAATACTTTGTCCTACTACTATAAAGCCATCATCAACAACCAACACTTTATTAAAGGTAGTATCCCCAGCTATTTGAACTCTTTTAGAATCCTTTAATTCCCCATTAAAATCATATAAAACAATCAAACCATCAGTTGCATTATCACTAACTTGTTCCTCATCATATGCTGCCCCCCCAACTGCAATATAACCGTCGCTATACTCAACAGCATCATTGAAGTAAGAACCATAACCATCAACATAAGCACTTTCAAATTCAATTTCAAAATTATCATTATACTTAACAATTTTAGCTTTATTATAATCTTCCTCATAATCATTAAATTCACTATTTTTAAAATCACTATTTCCAACCACTAAATAACCATCACTAACCTTATCAAAAGAATTAAGTGTATCAGTATAAACAACTGCTTGTTTTCTATTATAATAAGATAAACCAATATACAAAAGTTCTACTACAATAATAGCAATACACAAAACAACTACTACTTTCAATAATTTAACAAGTTTTTTCTGTTCAGAAGTAAGTTCCCTTTTATTTTTATTCTTCCTCATCTATACCTCCAAAACAAGTAATAAAATATTTCTTTTTTCCACGTCTTACAATTACATATTTATCATCAATAGCAATATCTTTACTAATAATGAATTCTAAGTCTTTAATCTTATCACCATTAATACTAATACTATTATTACTAACAAATTCTCTAGCTTCTCTTTTACTACTACAAATATTAGTATCAACAAGAAAATCTATAATATTCATATCTTTATCTATAACAAGTCTATCAAGACCTTTAAAAGCCATCTCTATTTCTTTACTAGTAAGACTTTTAATATCTCCACTAAATAAAGATTCACTAATCTTGACTGCTTCATCATAAGCATCACTACCATGTAAATCAGTAATTATACATCTAGCCAAAGCTCTATGAGCCTCTCTTAAATGAGGATTTGTCTCATTAGACTTTTCTAATTCTTTAATTTCCTCTACACCTAAGAAAGTAAATATCTTAAGATAACTAATTACCATCTCATCATCTACATTAATTAAGTATTGATAAAGTTCATAACTAGATGTTTTATTTTTATCTAACCATAAAGCATTACCTTCACTCTTACCAAACTTATGACCATATTTATCAAGAACTAATGGCATTGTAAACCCATAAGCTTCCTTACCAAGTTTCTTACGAATTAAATCAATTCCTGTTGTAATATTTCCCCACTGATCACTACCTTCCGCTTGTAATACACAATTTTTGTTCTGATATAACCATAAAAAATCATATCCTTGAATTAATGTATAAGCAAATTCTGCAAAAGTAATCCCAGTCTCTAACCTTCTTCTAATAATATCTTTATCAAGCATATAATTAATATTTATAAACTTACCAACGTCTCTTAAAAAATCAGTAAATTCATATCCTTTAAACCAATCATAATTATTAACAACTTCTGCTTTACCTAAAAAAATATCACTAACTTGTTTTTTTATTCCCTCTAAATTTTTATTAAGTTGTTCTTTTGAAATAATTTCTCTTTCCGAAGTAGGACGAGGATCCCCAATAAGACCAGTCGCTCCCCCTACCAAAAGTATTGGATGATGTCCAGCTTTAGCAAGACGTTTAGCAGTAACTAAAGACGAATAATGTCCTAAGTGTAAACTATCAGCTGTTGGGTCAGTACCCCAATAAAAAGTAATAGGTTTACCATTAAGCAACTTTTCCAAATCATCCCCTGCTACATCTTTAATTAATCCTCGCCACTTTAATTCTTCATATAATGTCATTTTAATCCTCCTCAAATTTTAATTCTCTAATATTATTCAAATCATAGCCATATTTTTGATAAATACTATCAACATCTAATGTTGTTATATCATCTTTATTATAACCTAATTTAGCAATTGTTGCCATTACCTCTTCTTCTGTTTTTCCTTCTATTTCTACATAAGTAGGTATCAAAGGCCAAGTATCTATATCTATTTCCACTCCATCAAGAATATACCTAACACGTTTATTTTCTTGATAACTCTTAGCTTTATATCCCAACTCACTTAAAATGTAGATACATTTATCAAAATCAGATACTTCTATTTCTATTTCCTTCGTTCCATCAATCAAAGGACTAACAATATTTTTAATAGTAAGAGTACTTTCATCACCATTAGTTCTAAGTCTAATCCACTTGCCCTTAACCACAGGATTAAAATCATAAACATAACGTTTCTGAAAAAAGTCTCCTATCTTTGCTGCTCCAAGCTTATCTAATTTTTCAATAAACACACCCTTATCAATTTCTAAAATTCTAACCTCATATTCTGTATCCATAGCATCCTCCCAAAACAAAAAGTTCCTACAAACTAAGGACGAACTAAACCGTGGTACCACCTTATTTCATAGAAACTATGCACTCATTACTAATTAACGCTTAAGTCACGTTTTTTCTCCATCTATGTATCTTCAAAATATAACTATCTTAGTTCACACCTTCCACTAAGTCTCTTAAAATAATTATATTTCTACTATTAGACTTCCTTGAAAAATCTACAATAAATATAACAAAAAAATAACTAGAAGTCAAACCCCTTGCTTAAGTAATTCATAAAATCTAACACGTTTATCGGTATCACTACTAGTATTTATAAATTCAAAAGATATATCTGAAGAACAAATAATATTTCTTTTGTTTAACTGTCTTAAAAGTTCTCTACTAACACCACTTGCACCATCAAAGAACTTAACATTCCCCAAGACTTTTTTAATATTATCTTTTATTAAAGGATAATGTGTACATCCTAAAACAACATTTTCTACATTCTTATATTTACTTAACTTATCTACTAAATACTTATCTACTTTCTCTAAATTACCTTCTTCTATAATATCAGCAAATCCACTACAAGGAAGAAGAATAGTATTTTGATTATTATATTTACTATATAAATTCAAAAACTTATCACTATTCAAAGTTCCATTAGTAGCCATAACTAAAGTCTTAGCATCTCTATTATAATCATATACCATCTTATAAGCAGGCTCAATCGCTATAAATATAGTATCAGAATACTCTTCTCTTAGTCTTTTAACACAAATAGCACTAGCAGTATTACAAGCGATAACTATAGCAAGACATCCTCTATTTAAAAGAAAATCTACGATATTTTTAACTATAGTATAAACTTCATCATCACTTTTATCACCATAAGGATTATTTATATCATCACAATAATAAATATACTTAGCTTTTATACCCTGTCTTATTATTTCCCTTAAAACAGTAACTCCACCAAGTCCTGAATCTAACAAACCTATCATATATCATCCTCCAAAGTAGTTTTAACTAGATAAAGACCACAAGGCTTCGCTGTCGCCCCTTCTTTACCTCTTACTTTACTATCAAGTATCTTTTTAATATCATTAGGCTCCATCTTACCTGTACCAACTTTTAGTAAAGCACCAACCATATTTCTAACTTGATATCTTAAAAAACCACTACCAACAAATTTAATGTCTAAAATATCCTTTTTTCTAATAATAGAAACATCATATATAGTTCTAACACAATTTTCTTTAACCCTATTTTCTGTAACAAAAGCCCTAAAATCATGTTCACCTTCAAAAAAGCGTATTGCCTTTCTCATTTTAGAAACATCTAAAGGATAACAATGTTGATAAACATAGTTCCTCATAACAGGATTAAATTCCCCCATATTTATATAATAATGATATTCTTTTTTTATAACATGATATCTAACAAAATAATCATCTAGAACTTTCAAAGCCGAATTAATATGTATCTCATCAGGTAAATAACTATTCATCGCTCTTTTTAATTTATAAGGAGTAATAGAAACATCTAAATCTAAATGCGCAACTTGATCCAATGCATGTACCCCTTTATCAGTTCTTCCTGCTGCTATTATATTTACTTTAGTATTATTATTAATCTTATAAAGAGCCTCTTCTAATTCACCTTGTATAGTCCTATATCCATCTTGTTTTTGATAACCCTTAAAATTAGTTCCATCATAACTAAATCTAACTAAAAATCTCATAATTTCACTTCACATTCCAATATATATCTTTAATAAGATCCATAACACTCTTTCTTTGCGGTAATTTAATATTTTTCTTATCTTTAACTAATAAAATAAAACTTACTATATCTGGTCTTACAATATCTATATCTGTATTAAAAAAAACATCCAAAGTATTTCCTTCTTTTAATACTCTACCATCTTTAAGTAATATTAAATAATTAGTATATTGATATAAATAATTAGAATCATTACTATATATAACAATAGTCTTAGCAAACTTATCTTTTAATTTATTAATAATTGTCATAATCTTTTTTTGATAATAAATATCTAATCCTCTAAACGGCTCATCTAACAATAGTACTTTAGGATTAGAAAGAAAAGCAAAAGCAAACTGTAAAAGCTTTAACTCACTACTTGTAAGAGTAGATATTCTTCTTTCTAACATATCTACTTTAAGCCCTACAATTCGTAAAGAATCTTTTATTTTTTTATCAACATTATCAATATTAATCTTTTTATATCTAATATACTCTCTAAAATATTCATAAACTCTATCAAGATTAAATAGATTAGTAAATCTTCTATCAATAAGCTCTATTTCATTTTGAAACAAATAATAATTACGTCTTAATTTTCTAATTTTATTAAAATATATAATCCCCTTACTATCATCATCTAAAGATATTAATCTCAATAACTTATTACCATTATCACCATATATACCAACAATCTCCCCTTTAGGTATTACAAAAGATAAATCTATAAAATCTTTACTATTCACATGAGAAAATCTTATTTCCATAAATATTCCACCATTCCTAAAGGACTCATATTAATCTTATCAGTAAGATTATAATACTTAAGTTTTATAGATAAATCAACCATAAATGGTAATTTTAAACCGACTTTATTTATAACACTATCATTAGATAATACATCTTCCATCTCCCCACTAACAACAATAGAACCTTTATTAAGAACATAAATAATACTATTAAGAGGATAAACTACTTCATCTAAAGAAGAAGTTACCATTATAATTGTAATACCCTTAGTCCTAAGCCTTTCCAACAAATTCATAAAATCTTCTTTTTCTAAAGGAGATAAGTATAAACAAGGATCATCTAATAATAATAATTTAGGATTATTAATAGTCTTAGAAGCTACTAATACTCTAAGCATCTCATACTCATCTAAATCTTCTATTTTTTTATTTAATAAATTAGTTATTTTAAAATCTTTAGCAATATCTTTAACTAGTGTACTAATCCTATCATCATCTTCCCCTAGACGTTCTAAAGGATATCTAAGAGTACTTAATACTGTTTCAAAATTAAAAGTAATAGTATTAATATAGGCAATATCAGTATCAGTTTTAATTATCTCTTTATTATAGGTTATCTTACTTTTAACATCTATAAGCGAAGCAAATACTTTAAGCAATAAACTTTTCCCACTATTATTAGACCCTGTAATAAAAACAAAAGAATTAATAGGAATACTAATACTAAACTTCGTAAAAGGACCTAACATTAAATTATCAATCCGAACCACTGACTCCATCTAATCAACCTTCTTTTTTTGAATATTATAATTAATATGTGTAACAAACTTATCAGGTAAAAATCTAACTATAAACTTAACAAATTTCATTTTAAAACCCGGAATAATTACTGTCTTACCTTGAAACATTTTTTTAATAGTATATTTCGCCACATAATTACTAGATAAAGCTTTAACACTAAACTTAACTCCTGCTCTATCATTAAACTTTGTATCAACAGGACCTGGACACAAAACAGATATAGAAACATTACTCTTACGTCTTCTTAATTCTTCATTAATCGCTAAACTAAGACGATAAACATAACTCTTAGTAGCATAATAACTACTAAGCATAGGCCCTGACATAAAAGCAGCACTTGAAGCTACGTTTAATATAATACCACTATCTTTCTTAAGCATATCTTTTAAATAAAACTTAGTCAACATATCAAGTGCTCTAATATTAACATCCAACATATCAAGCTCAGCATGAAGATCAATATCGACAAACTCTCCAAACACTCCAAAACCAGCATTATTAACAAGTATATCTATATCATCAGTCTTTGTTAAGATATAAAGTTCTTTTACTTTTTGCATATTAGCTAAATCAACAACAACTATTTTCACTTTAACTTTACCATTAATAGTAGCCTTAACATTTTCTAATGCTTCCTTATTCCTACCAACAAGTATTAAATCATAATTTAAATTAGCAAGTTCTATTGCAATATCACGTCCTATGCCACTACTTGCGCCTGTAACCATTGCCCTCAAACTAAAACACCTCCGTCATATCTATTTACATTTTAACACAGAAGAAAAGATAAAGAAAGAATTTTGACTAATCAATAAATAATATAGTAATATATAAATAGAAAGATGATGTTACAATGACAAGTAACAAATTATATCAAGAATATAATAAAGCATTTAATGAAAGAGTTACCTTAGAAAATAAAATAAATGACTTTATTACAAAATGGCAAGAAAGAAATAATACACTAAGTACCAAAGAAATAGAAAACATTGTTGAAAAGGGATATGAAAGACTAGAAACTCTAAAGAAAAGAGAAGAAGAATTACATAAAGCATATCAAAAGCAAGAAGAATTAGAAAAAAATATCCAAAGTTCATCTATTAGTATTGAACATAATCTAAATATAAGACCAACTAAATTAAATATAACTAGTGGAATACTATCTTCTGATGCAACTAAATCACATTTAACTGCAGAACCTAAAACAGAAGAAGAATTACACAAAGATAAAGAAAATCTTTTAAACGAGTTAAAAGAAAAAGTAATAAAAGGAGAAATATCAAAAGAAACAGCTTCAAAATTAGTAGCAGATATTAACACAATTTATAGTCCAGATATTCCTTCTTATGAAACAACACCTGAATCAAAGCATAAATAAAATTCACTTCAAAATGAGGTGAATTTTTATTATCTATTATACACTTTCTATATATTCCATAAGTTTTAAGAATAGCTTCATATGTTCTTTAGAAAGATCTTGTCTTCTTAATTTACGAATTGCAATTCTTTTTTTCTTTATTGGCATATCACTAAATATAACAGCAGCCAACTTTTCTTTTAAATAAGTACTAATCTGTAAATCCATTAAGATACTATCAATATCTTCATTAATAAGTCTAACTGCATCTATTTCAATATCAGTACCTTTACAATTAATAGTTAATTGTCCAACTGTATTAACATTATTAACTTCAACTACAAAATCATTTTCTTCAATATACATAGAATCTATTTTAATTTGTTGATCATTATAATGAGCTGAAACATCATTAGCCATTTTAGTATTTCTAAATCTGAATTTATAATTACGTTTTAAAGGAGCAATACCACTTTTTCCCTCAACTGACCTAATAATTATAGTATAATTATTTTGCATATAGTTATAATCAATATCTGTTTTCAAATAATATCCTTCTTTATATAAAGAAGTAAGTCCATCATCCTCATAAAGAGTATAAGTATTAGATACACCTGGAAAAATATGAATTTCCATATCTAAAGGAAGCCCTACATTATTAACATCACTTCTATTTGATAAAGGAATAATAGAACCAGCTTTAGCAAAAACAGGATAATCTTCTTCTTTATAAAAAGATACATATTTCTTTTTACCAGGAAACTTTTTACCAGTTTTAAAATCATACCAAATACCATCAGGTATATAAAACCGATGTATTGTCCTATTCATAACATTATCTTTACGAGTTAAAATAGGACAAACAAGTAATTCACTTCCTAAAAAATATTGATATTTATAATTATTATCATCTATTACCCATTTATATTTATAATAAAAAGGTTCTATCAACATCTTTGCTTCTTTATAATATCTATAACTCTCTGTATATAAATAAGGAATTAATCTATGTCTTAAACGTAAATAATCATTAGCAATCGTCTCTGTTTTTATATCCCATCTCCAAGGTTCTCTTTTATAATAACTACCTCTTGCAGCATGAAATCTAAGAATAGGACTAAATGTACCAAGTTCTACATATCTAATATATAACTCACTCATCTCAATACCACCATGATTACCACCAACATCAAAAGACCAAAATGATACTCCAATATTAGCAGCAGCCATCATACTAGATGATATTTCTTTTAATCCATTCCAAGATATTTCCGTATTACCAGCATAAAGAACAGGATATCTATGAGGAGCATAAATACCATTACGACTAAGCATAATACTTCGCTTAGCAGGATTACGACCTATATCTTTATAATTAAAATGATTGTAAGCAAGAAGCTTTAAAGCATTATTATCTCCCTTATAATCATGCCAGAAAAAGTCAACTCCTAAAGACTCTAAAGGATGTAAAAAAAGTTTAAAATAAACATCTAATAGTTTAGGATTCAACGGATCAAAAGCAATTATTTTATTACCATTAATACCAAGATAAGAACAAGCTTGCGTATAATAAGTTTCATGAGGATAAATCCCCTCAGTAGGATCAATATATAATCCAAATCTTATATTATGATTATGTAAAAAACTAGAAATCTCACTTGGACTAGGAAATAAATCTTTATTAAAAGTAAAACCTGTATGTAATCTTTTAGTTTTACCAACATCTCTATAATGCCAATCTTTATCTAATAAAAATACAGCCAAAGGAACATTACGTCTTTCAAAATTACTAACAACTTCCTTAAGACTATCTTCATCATAAGTAGTATTACGACTCCACCAATTACCTAAAGCATAACGAGGAACAAGTTCAGGATTACCAGTAAGTTTAAAATAATCTTTTAAAGCCAAAGAAAAATCATCTTTATACATAAAAACATAAATATCCAAACTCCCTTTTTCTCTTTCATATAAAGTTCCATCAGAACTAAATAAAAGACTACTACTATCATCAATACTAGCAAATCCCTCTAATGAATATAAACCTCTTTTTAAAATTTTAGGTGTATTAACATCTTCACTAATCATATTACCACCTAAATTACGCACCTCAGGATGACCATAATACCAATCTCTATCATTTTCCCGCCCCCCCATAAATAAAGTAATCTTTAAGTTTTTCATAGGATCAACCTTTGTCCCAGAAAAATGAGCTTCTTTAACATAAGTAAGACGAAAATACTTAGTAGTAATTTCTAACATCTTAGAATCTTGTTTAGTTTGATATTCAGGTAAATTAAAATAGCGATTAATGGCAAACTGACTAGGAACATCAACAAAAGTACCATTAGGACTATATTCAAGTCTAACAAGTCTTTCACTTAATATAGTTATACGATAATGTTTACCCTTATAGATGCATTTTTGATCACTCTTAGCTTTACTAGTATCAATCTCAAATTGTTTTCCTAATGGATACATAATAAGTGCCCCTTTCTATTCTTTTACTACCTTTAATTTTATCACAAATAACCAAAGATTAAAAGTACGACAAATATAAAACATTACACATTCATAGCATTAACAACTACTTTACCATGATAATGTTTATTTAAAACATCATTGCCTACACCATCTTTTATCCATACATACAAAGTATAAGTAACACTACTACCAGCTTCTAAAGTACCTGTTGCAATCACATAATCATTATCTTCAATAGAAGATAATATTAAAGCCTCTGAAGTATCTAATTTAAATTTTATATAATCTTTATTTAATTGACTACCCAAACAATTATCACGCTCTATCATATCACTATCATCTTCAATAAGAATTTCATAAGAAGCTTCCAAATCTCCAGTATTTTTTATAGAAAATGTATAAGGTGTTAATTTTAAACCATCTTCATCACTCATAGGATATTGTCCAGTCAAGTTAATAGTATTTGTACTATCTTCTCCAAAATCTATATTAAGTGTTCCTACTTTAATAACATTATACTCTTCCGATTTAGATATTGAAGTAAAAACAGCAAAAGCACTACCCAAAGAAATAATAGTAACTGCCAATATAGAAAGCAAAGTAACTATTAACTGCCTTTTAGCCATCTTTGTTAGAGCCACTTCTTTAAAATTATACTCTTCTTTAGTTTCTTTGTTAATTTTAATTTTTCTTCTATTGTTAAATTTAGCCATCGCAATCAACACCCTATCATAGTTATAGTATAACAAATATTGTTAAAGTAATCTAGCTTTTTTTATAATTCAAAAAGATAGGCAATTTATGCCTATCGAGTAAGTTATATTACTTATTTATTAGTATAACTTCCGCTAACTTGATTTAATCCATTTTGTACTAAACGTCTAGTGATTTCTCCACCAACTGAACCGTTAGCACGACTAGTAGCATCTGGTCCTAAATTAACACCAAATTCATTAGCTATTTCATATTTCATTTTATCAATAGCTTGTTTAGCACCAGGAACTCTCATTTTCATTGAACCACTGTTCATCTTATTGTTCATATGTTTCACCTCCTACACTAGTAGAATGTGAATTTTTTTCATTTTCATACATTTTTTTTAATGGTAATTTTTACCTAAAGAATATTTTCATAATTATTTGTATCTTCATAAATAAATGTATTGTTTACAGCTTCCTTTAAAAGTTCTTCATAAACAAACTTTTCTTCTTCTAAACAAGTATCTTTCAAACTAGGATTTATTATTGGATGTTTAGGTACAAAAACAGTACAACAATCTTCATAAGGTAAAATACTAGTATTATATGTATCTATTTTTTTAGCAATATCTATTATTTCTAATTTATCATAAGTAACTACTGGTCTAATTACAGGAATATTAGTAACATTATTTATTACATACATACTACTCAAAGTCTGAGAAGCTACCTGTCCAATAGATTCCCCATTAATTATAACTTTAGCATTATATTTTTTACAAAGCTCTGCCATAATTCTATACATCATTCTTCTCATAATAGTAATAATATAATTAGGAGAAACATTCTTATAAATTTCTTCTTGTATTTTTGTAAACGGAACAATATATAAATTTATATCATTTGCATACACTCTCAACTTTTTTACTAAAGTTACTACTTTTTCTCTTGCTTCTAAACTTGTATGAGGTATTGCTTCAAAGTAAACAGCATCTACCTTAATACCACGTCTCATAGCAAGATATCCTGCTACAGGAGAGTCTATCCCTCCACTTAACATTAACAATCCCCTACCTTGAATTCCACTTGGATATCCACCAAGACCATTAAATTCATTATAATAGATATAAGTATTTTTCTCTCTTATTTCAACATGAATAATAACATCAGGATTATTAACATCTACTTTAATATTATCCTTATTTTTTAAAACTATACCCCCAAATATTCTTGATAATTCCATACTTGTTTTAGGAAAAGACTTATCACTTCTTTTAGTCTCAACTTTAAAAGTTTTAAAATTTTCTAATTTAATAGTTTCAATTAAAGTATCTGTAATAGAGTTCATATCACTATTACTAACATATGCAATATGATATTTATGTATACCAAATATTTGATGAATTTTATTAATAATAACTTCTTCATCTAAAGCATCATAATGAATATACATTCTAGATAAATCTTTTTCTATTAAAATATCAAAGTCTTTTAATTTATTTAAAACATTCTGCATCAAAGTTTTAACAAAAAAATTACGATTACCTTTCTTAGTAGTTAATTCTCCATATTTTATTAATATTACTTTTTCCATAATTACAATTCCTTCTTATCACTTATCTTTAATAATTCTTTTAATATTTTAATAAATTTTAAAGCTTCTTCCATCGTATTATCTTTAGATAAAGAAAGCCTTAAAGAAGTTTTAGATATATCGATATTATCAGTTAATAAATAAAGACTTTTAGAATAATCATCTTTTGAAGAACAAGCTGTTTTAGTTGCTAAATATATATCATAACCTTCTAATTTATGAATCATAGTCTCTGGTTTAATATCTTTAATACTAAAATTTAAAATGTAAACAGATGAATCTATTTTTGAATTTATAGTAATATTATCTAATTTACTTAACTCATCTCTTAGATAGTTATTAATCTCTTTAACTTTTAAATAAGCCCTATCTTTATCTTGTAATGCTAAACGTAAAGCCTTAGCAAAAGATGCTATCAAAGGTAAAGCAGGTGTTCCTGCTCTATATATTGTCTGACTTTCTCCTCCATCAATTAATGGTAATAAGTTAATTTTCTCTTTTTTTATTAAAACAGCTATACCTTTTAATCCATTAAATTTATGAGATGATGCAGAAAATAAATCTACATCAGTTAAATCAACATCTATTTTTGTAAGACTTTGTGTCCCATCTACATGAAAAATAGCTTTACTCTCCTCTTTAATAATCTTACCTATCGTCTTTATATCTTGAATAATACCTAACTCACTATTTACATGATGAATAGATACTAAAACAGGATCTAATTTCAACTTATCAGATAAATCAGCTAAATCAATATGATAATTGCTATCTAGTTTTAAATTAATAACTTCTACATCTAAATTATTTAAAGTATTAGTAATAGAAGGATGCTCAAGTATAGTAGTAAGTATAATTTTCTTTCTCTTAGGATATGCACCTAATACTCCTTTAATTGCCAAATTATTAGACTCACTACTACTACTTGTGAAAATCACTTCATCATCTTTAACCTTAAGTAAAGATGCAACTTGTCTAGTAGAAGCATTCATTAATTTCCTACTTTCAAATCCTAATTTATGAATAGAATTAGCATTACCAATATAATCCTTAGATACACATACAAAAGTATTAAGCACTTCATCATTGACTTTAGTAGTTGCAGCATTATCAAAATATATCACTATTATCACCCTTTTTACTAATTATTTCTTCATTAGTTAATATATCTCTAACAACAGAGAAGTCTCTCTTTTTATCAAAAATATTAGAGATCAAATAAGCTAAATCATAAATATTATAATTAAGTAAATATTTATATTCACATATATACTCTTTAAAATTCTCAATATAAAGAGAAGATAGCAAAACTAACTTTTCTTCAATATCTTTATCTTTTATTAGGAACCCTTCTATTTCTTTTTTATCAAACCCAATCGATAGTAATATTTTATTCATAGTTCCTCCAGTAAGTTACTATACTACTATCTTTTAAGTTAAATTGCAAGAATTTATTTTTTAAGAAAAGCTTTGGAAATAACTTCACAAAACTTTTTATTCAGCAAAAACATTATCAATAGTTAATACTTTATCAGTATAATCACTAACTACACCAATCAAACTAACAGGAGCATCTTCGTTTAAATCTTCTATATTTTCAGATAATAAGTTTGCATTTACAACTAAATCATATTTTCCTTCCTCATCATCACTAAAGGATAAAGTAATTGTATTATTTTTTTTACTCTTACTTTCAATAGTTCCCGTTAACCTTATAAATTCCCCAACATGATTATTATTATCATTTATAATAGAATAAGCAAGTTCTCTTATTGTATAAGTTGTAGGTGTCGTATCATATTTTAAAAACCAAGAACCTATTACAGTATCACGTCTTCCCACTTTTTGATTATATTTTATTACTTTATAAAAAAGTCCATAATACTCTTTAGTACCTCCATCATCATGAACTTTAGTTCTAATAGCAAGAAAAGGTCCTATATGAGCTTTAGATACTAACAAAATATCAGTAGTAACTAATATTCCTATTACAATTATTATTATCATAATAATAGTAGATATCTTCTTTATCTTTTTTTCTGACTCTAAAGATATACCTTCTAATTTTTCTTCTGTTTTCAAAATATTCACCCCTAACTATTTATCTTTTCTAAAAACTCCTCTTCTGTCCATATTGGTATATTTAACTCTTTCGCTTTATCATATTTACTACCAGGATTATCACCTACAATAACTGCATAAGTTTTACGAGATACAGACCCCACTGTCTTACCTCCAGCATTTTCTATTAAAGCTTTCGCTTCATCTCTTGTTAGCTTTGTAAGAGTTCCTGTTAAAACAAAACTTTTATTTAGAAAATCTTCACTAATATTCAACTCTTCACCAATGTATTCCATATTAAGACCTAAATCTTTTAACTCATCTATCATCTTTAGATTATCATCATTATTAAAGTAATCTACAATATTTTTTGCAATAATAGGACCAATATCAGGAATATCTACCAATTCATCATAAAGAGCCTTACTTAAATTATCTATTGTTTTATAAGTTCTAGCAAGTATTTTAGCTTTTTCCTTACCTACATTTTTAATACCTAGACCAAATAATAATCTCTCAAGAGAATTATTTTTACTTACTTCAATAGCATTTAATAAATTAGTAACAGACTTTTCACCATAGCCTTCTAATTTAGTTAACTCATCTTTTCTAGATGATAATCTATAAATATCAGGAATTGTACTTATGAATTTAAAATTATATAAATCTTCCATTAATCTTTCTCCTAATCCATCAATATTCATAGCAGGACGAGAGACAAAATGAATAAAGCTCTCTATATGTCTTGCTGGACAATTAGGATTAGGACAATAATAGTCTACTTCCCCTTCTTTTTTTATTAACACAGTATTACATATAGGACAATTAGTAATCATCTTAAATGGAATCTCACTACCAGTTCTTCTTTCTATCTTTGCCTCTATTACTTCTGGTATAACATCCCCTGCTTTTCTAATAGAGACCGTATCATGTATCATAAGCCCCTTTTTCATTACATAATCTTCATTGTGAAGAGTCGCTCTACTTATCGTAGATCCCATTAATTGAACTGGATCTAATATAGCATTAGGAGTTATCCTCCCCGTCCTTCCTACTGTAAATATTATATCATTAAGTTTAGTTAATACTTCAAGAGCAGGAAACTTATAAGCAATAGCCCATCTAGGAGTCCTAGCTGTAAATCCCAACAACTGTTGGTCTTCTATGTTATCAACTTTAATTACCACACCATCTATCTCATAAGGAAGATCATTTCTAATACTTCCTTTCTCATGAATATAATTCATTACTTCATCTATATTTTTAACTACTTTATTATTAGAGTTAATTTTTAAACCTAACTCTCTTAAAAATTCTAAAGCCTCATGATGTGTCTTAATACCAAAGTCCAAAGGATTAGGTAAATGATATAAAAAGGCATCTAAATTGCGCTGTGCTGCTATTTTAGAATCCAACTGCCTAATAGACCCAGCAGCAGCATTACGAGGATTTTGAAGAGGTTTTTCACCGTTTTTTAAACGTTCTTCATTAATTCTTTTTAAAGTTTCCTTACTCATATAAATTTCCCCTCTTACTTCAATATCAAGAGGTTTTTTTAATTTTAAAGGAATACTTTTAATAGTCTTAACATTATGAGTAATATCTTCTCCAATTAACCCATTACCACGTGTAGCAGCCTGTACTAAAACTCCATTTTTGTATAATAATGATACAGATAAACCATCTATTTTTAATTCACAAACATAATTAGAATGAACACCACTATTCTCTATTCGTTTTAGAAATTCAATTATTTCTTCCTCATTAAAAACATCACCCAAAGAAAGCATAGGAATATCATGCTCTACTTTCTTAAATTCATCTATTACTTCTCCCCCAACTTTCTTAGTAGGAGATGTATCAAGTACCCATTCAGGATGTAACTTTTCAATAGTCTCAAGTTCCCTATAAGCAGCATCATACTCTTGATCAGTTATTTTAGGATTATCTAAAACATAATAATCATAAGAAGCTTCATCTAATATTTTTATTAAATAGTTCATTCTCTCTAATGTAACATTATCCATAAGTTACCCTCTTTCTAATAATTAGTCCAAAGCCCCTCTTTATAAAGACCTTCTTTAATCATTTCTCTTATCGCTTTTACAACTAAGCTTTTATCTTCTTTATAAGTCATACCATACCAAGTAGAAGTAGTACTTATTATATCTATAGTTTTAATATTTCTTCTTAAACAAGTATCCAAAACATCCGGTATTTGAAATTCATAATTATCTAAATTCTTTTGATGTAAAGATAAAAATAAATATAATTCATCACTTAAAATATCAAAAAGATCTGGTGAAAATAATAAAAGATTCATACACACTAAAGTATTAGCATCTATTTCTTTACCATTGCTATTATTTAGGGGAGCAGCGATAATTTTATCTCTTTTCTTCACAACATTACACTCTGTTATTTTATAAAGCTTATTATTACCAACTTCCATTACCCCTCGCTTAGCAACCCCATGAGGACTTAAAGTATTACCGACAAGATAACCTACAATTCCATAATGATTATATATAATATCATCTAAATACTTACTAGCTTGCCTTAAAGCATCCCTTCCATAATAATCATCAGCATTAATTACAGCGAAAGGCTCTTTAATTACATCTTTAGCACAGTATATAGCATATGCAGTACCTAAAGGTTTTGTCCTCTTATTTACTAACTTCTCAAACCTTGCTGGAATACAATTATTATTTTGAAAAACATATTCTACTTTTATATGAGGCTCTACTCTACTACCAATAGTTGATTTAAACTTTTCATAAAAATCTTCTTTAACAACAAATACTACTTTTGTAAAACCAGCTTCTATAGCATCATATATAGAATAGTCTATAATAAATTCTCCATTAGGTCCAACCTCTTCAATTTGTTTTAAACCACCAAAACGATTTCCCATCCCAGCAGCCATGATTAGTAATGTTTTATCTTTTTTCATAATCTTCCTCCATATAAATTATTATTATATATTCCTTTTTTTATCATATCTTCAATCGCTTTTACAACTAGTTCTTTATCCTCTTTATAAGTTACCCCATACCAAGTAGAATTAGTTTCTAAAACATCAACAATAATAGCACTTTCCATCAAAAGTTCATTTAAAACAATAGGAATTAAAAATTCACAAGAAGATATATTATCCTTATTAGACTCCAAAAAAGCAGGTAGCTTCTCATCTAATATTTTAAATAAATCTGGAGTAAATAGCAACATATTCATAGACACAATTGTATCTTTTGGAACTTCAAAAGAATCACTCCCATCAAGAGGAGATACTTTAACTAAAGTACCATCTAATTCAGTCTTACTTTCAATTATAGTAATTAACTCATTATTGTCATTAACTTTACATACACCCCGTTTAGCAACACCATTTTCTGTTAAGGTATTACCAAGACGATAAGCGATTAATCCATAATGATTACTTTTAATATTATCTAAATAAGAACTTGCTTTCATATAAGCATCTTCACCATAAAAATCATCAGCATTAATAATAGCGAACGGTTCATTAATCACATTCTTAGCACAAAGTATAGCATGAGCAGTACCAAGAGGTTTATCCCTTAGTTTTAACATTTCTTGATACTCTTTAGGTATATTATCATTATTTTGAAAAACATACTCTACTTTTATATGAGGTTCTACTCTTTTACCAATAGTCTCTTTAAATATATCATAGTTTTCTTCTTTTATGATAAAAACAACTTTATTAAAGCCTGCCTTAATTGCATCATAAATAGAATAATCTATAATAAATTCTCCATTAGGTCCAACTGGTTCTATTTGTTTTAACCCCCCAAACCTACTACCCATACCAGCAGCCATAATCAGTAATGTTTTATCTTTCATATATCCTCCTTTATACTTTTGTTAAACTCTTATGATTTTTCATAAGTTTCTTAATTCCATATGGATGTTTAAAAGCAACTGATACTAAAGAATTAGTAACATCTACAACCTTACCTGCTCCAAAGTGTTCATGAACTACATAATCACCAACTTGATAGTCGATATCTTCATCTCTAATAACATCCTCTTTATCAATATGTTTAACTTCTTCAGTCTTTTTAATATTACTATCAATTAAACTCTCATCTATTTCACTTATAAATCTACTTGGAGGATTAATACTATCTTCTCCAAATAATACTCTTCTCCTAGCATTTAAAAGATATAATTTATCTTTCGCTCTAGTTATAGCAACATAACATAGACGCCTTTCCTCCTCTGTTTCACTTGCACTCATTAAACTATTACGGTGAGGAAATATTCCTTCTTCTAGTCCTAAAACAAAGACAATATCATATTCTAATCCTTTAACAGAATGAATTGTCATTAAACTTACTTTATGCCGTGAATCTTTATATTCATCTTTATCATTAACTAAACTTACTTCATATAAGAAATCTTCTAATGATACTAGCCCCATTCTCTCTTCAAATGCTTTAGTAATAGATTTAAACTCTTCAAGATTTTCTAATCTTATTTCACTTTCTATACTTTTTTCACTTTCTAATTCTTTTTTTATACCAGTAGAGTCTAGTACTTTATCAATTAACTCTGTTAATGTTACTGATTCTGCTACTTTCTGTAAAGAGATAATCAAGTCTTTAAACCTTTCTTCTTTACCACCATCTATCGCTTCAAATAAGCTTATACCCTCCATATCTGCTTTTTCAGTCAAATGTTCAATACTCCTCAAACCAATACCCCTTTTAGGAGTATTAATAACCCTCAAAAAACTCACATCATCCTTAGGATTATATATTAATTTCAAGTATGCTAATAAATCTTTAATTTCTTTTCTTTGATAAAAACTAAAACCACCAACAATACGATAAGGTATATTTTGTTTCAATAGTTCTTCTTCTATAACTCTTGACTGAGCATTTGTTCTATATAATATTGCTATATCACTTGCATCTAAATCATTATCTAAAAGCTTTTTTATCTCCATTGCAACATAATGACTCTCATCTTTTTCATCATAAGCTCTATAATAAGTTACTTTATCTCCAACTCCCTTAGTAGACCAAAGATTCTTCTCTTTCCTTTTTTCATTATTTTTAATAACACAATTAGCAGCATCAAGTATTGTTTTAGTAGAACGATAATTTTGTTCAAGTTTAATACTTAAAGCATCAGGATAATCTTTTTCAAAGTTTAAGATATTTTTATAATTAGCCCCTCTAAACCCATATATGGCTTGATCAGCATCGCCTACAACACAAATATTTTTATATTTAGCACTTATCATTTTAGATAAGATATACTGAGCTTCATTAGTATCTTGATACTCATCTATTAATATATATTTATAACGCTCCTGATAATTTTGTAAAACTATAGGATATTTTCTAAAAAGATCTATAGGTAATAGCAACAAATCATCAAAATCAACAGCATTATTCTGTTTTAGTTTTTCTTCATATTTATAATATACCTCGCTTATAACATTTTCATATTCACTAGCAATATATCTCTCATAGTCTTTAGGAGAAACAAGTTCGTTTTTACAATTACTAATTTTATTTCTAATTGCCTTAGGATTATATATTTTAGGATCATAATTTAAATTCTTTAATATTTTTTTTACAATAGTCAAAGAATCATCACTATCCATAATAACAAAGTTATTTTTATAACCTAATTTATCATAATTTTCTCTAAGTATTCTAAGCCCAAATGAGTGAAAAGTTGATATTTGAATATTTTTAGCCATACTTCCTATCATTTTATCAACTCTCTCTCTCATCTCTAAAGCTGCTTTATTAGTAAAAGTGATAGCAAGTATCTCATAAGGAGATATATCTAACTTTTCTATTAAATATGCAATCTTCGTAGTTAAAACTTTAGTTTTACCAGAACCTGCCCCTGCTAATATTAAAAGTGGTCCCTCATTATATAATACAGCATTTTTTTGTTCTTTATTTAAATTGTCTAAATCTATATTCCCCATATTATTACCTACTTCCTAATTCATTATATCATTATTTTAAATATGGGAAAAGAAAAAGAAGATTACTTTACTCTTCTTTTATATTAACATCAATAACATAAAGAAAATAATTTATATTACGATAGAAATTATCAATTGCAAGAGGCTCTATTATAAAATATAGTTTTGCATCTAATAAATCTCTTAACATATCACTTATCAACAATCTTATTCTTCTAAAAACCTCTAAAGTTCTTGTAGTTAGATTTCTTTGATTTTCAGGAGAAAGAGGCAGATTGTTATAATCATTAAGTAACTTTGGATACACATCATTTAAAATATTATTTAAAGAATCTATATATGAAGTAGCACTAGGATCAATCAATCCTCTTAAAAATAATGTTATCTCATAAGCAGATATATTATATCCATACTCAACATCTAAGGCAATAATAGGATCTTTTTTTAGCAATTCTTTTAATCTATTCAACTCTCCAATATATAACTCTATTGTTATAATCATAAAATTATACATAGATGGATATGAATATGAGAACAAATTATTAGATACCATTTCCTCTCTTATCTCTTTTGCAAGTTCAATAAATTCTGTTGCAATAATAGATGCTCTATTATTAATAGATGCCACTTTATTAAGTAAATCATCATTCACATCAAAAGTATCAACGAAAGTAAGATTTAGTTGTTCTTCTGTTATATCAGTAGCAAGATCTAAATCAAAAAGTTTTTCTGTTAACTTCTCTATAGGTAAAGTAAACTCTGTATAAAATATTTGATAGTTTACACCTTTACTCAATACTTTTCCATTAGTTAAAGTTACAATATCCCTTCCCAAGTTTTGACTATCTAAAGCAAGTTTCAAAGCTCTTTCTTTATAGGTATTATCACCATAAAAAGAAAGAACAATATTAATGCAAAAATCTCTTAGCGTTCTTAAATAATATAGATTAATATCTATAGACTCATTATAAAAATTTTCTTCTGTTAACATTTTATCACCAATAAATTATATGTATAAAAAAAGAGAATTAGTATTTTAACTAATCTCTAATACTTTGATATAATTTATTTAATTCTGTAAGAGGATTATCAGAAGAAGAATTTAATTCTTGTTTACTTTTTTCCTTCTCTTCTTTCAATATCTTAACCATAAGCTTATATTCATCCAAAGTAAAATTCTCATCTAGCAAGTTTATAGAACTTTGTTCCTGACTCTTCTCTTGTTTTGCCTCTTCTATAATTACGTTTTTCTTAGGAACTTTATAAGCTTCTTTAACATCAAAATCACGAATAATATTATAGTTAGTAACTGTTTCTACTTGAATTAAATTATGTTTATATTGATATTTTCTAATTAAATAGTAAACACCTAAAACAACTAGCCAAAAAACAAAGACAAACATACTTAATTCCAAAAGACTTCTAACTGTATTACTACTATATAGCTCTGTAATATTAAAAACATCTAAATCTAAATTATTAACTTGAGAAATTGCTAAAATAAATAAGTACATAATAATTGCAAAAGCTATTCCATTAATTACTTTCAATTTAAATTCAACTTTATTACTAAATATAGTTTTAAGAAGAACTATATTAGTTATAATTAGCATAATTAAATAAATAACAATATTAGGAAAATAATAGGTTATAAACACTTCATTAATAGCATAATCTACTAAAGTTGTAAAACTACTACCATATTGAACAGCAATAAAGATGAAAGCTGCTAAATATAATAATATGTAAGTTCTTTTGCTTTGTTTCCTATTAGAACCATTAGTAGTTATAAATATTATAGTCAAAAATATTAGTAAAACTAATATCATTAAATATAAATTCTTTGATGTAACTAAATTAAAAACTGTTTGTAACTTTGTTATTAACGATAATTGTCCCATTAATAACACCCCCTTTATTCAGTTTCATATAATTCTGCAATATAAATTGTTTGTGTTGAACTATCATCTTTAGTACAAGTAATTAAAGTAAGTGTAGTCTTATCATAATTTCTTTTAATAGAAACAGTACCTGTATTTGCTTGTTGATAAATATTTGTTATTTTATATTTATAATTAATTCCAGCATAAGTAACAATTACTTCATCATCTATTTCTAATTTATATAAATCTTTAAAGAAAGCTTTCCACCCTGTACCAGAATGCCCTGCTATAATTAAATTACCATTAGTAACATCAGGCATATCACTACCTTCAATTACTTCTATATTAGCTTCTACTGTATTAAGAGTAGAATCAATATTGTAAAAACCCCTTTTAAAATTAATCTTTTCTATTTCTAAATAACCAATATAACTTTCAATATCTTGATAATTATCTGTATTATCATCATCTGTATTAACTTCACTAGTATTAACACTATAGATTTCCACTTCTGTATTATCATATATTTGTTCATTCATATAATCGTAAGCATAAAGTCTTCTATCACTAATGAAGTTATAAAGAAGAAAGAACCCTCCAAGAGTTATTACAAAGGCTCCAATTAGAGCGACCGTACTAGGAGAGATTCTTTTTTTCTTATTTAACTTTTTGTTTTTTACCATTGTAGTATACGAATCCTACTCCGGATATTAAAAGCATTGATCCAAAGACTGTAGTTATTAGGGATTTATTACTTCCAGTAAATGGAACTTCAACAATTTCATTATTTTCAAATATTACTAAAGCTGTTGGATTTTCATCACTAATGGTAAAGGTATAAACTTCATCACTTTTATTATAACCATCTGGTGCTTCTACTTCTTCAACTGTATATGTTCCATCTTCTAAACCTGTAATTGTATATGTATCTGTTGTAGTAGTAAACTGTTCAATAACATTACCCTCACTATCTTTAACTACAAGTACTGCTCCTGCTAATGGATTACCAGTTGCAGAATCAACCTTTAGAATATTTACTAATTTTTCAATAGCTGTATTTTCAATTGTAACTGTTGCTTTATTTTCAGTATCACTAATTGTAAAGGTGTAAACCTCATCTGTTTTCTCATATCCTGCTGGAGCCTCAACTTCTTCAACCGTATATGTTCCATCTTCTAAATCTTCTAAAACATAAGGTTCCAAAGTAGTAGTGAATTTCTCAACAATATCACCAGTACTATCTTTAACTACAAGTACTGCCCCCGCAACCGGATCTTTTGTTACAGAATCTATCTTAATAATTTCTGCTGTCTTTTCTATAAGTTTATTCTCTATTGTGATAGTTACTTTACTATTAGTATCACTAATTGTAAAGGTATAAACCTCATCTGTTTTCTCATATCCAGCTGGAGCCTCAACCTCTTCAACAGTATATGTTCCATCTTCTAAGCCTTCAATAACGTATTCTTCTGTAGTAGTAGTAAACTGTTCAACAACATTTCCATCACTATCCTTAACTACAAGTACAGCTCCTGCTACAGCCTCACCTGTATCAGCATCTACTTTTATAATAGTTGCTTTTTTATTGATAGCAGCGTTCTTAAATCTAATTGCAATATTCCTATTAGTATCACTAATTGTAAATTCAATAATTTGATCATTTAATACATAACCAGCCGGAGCTTCTGTTTCTTGTAAAGTATAAGTACCGTTTGGTAAGTTTTTAATTACATGAGATGAAGTTGTAGAAGTCCAAGTAGCAACTACACTTCCATCACTATCTTTAATAACAAAAGTAGCTCCTGCCAAAGGTTCATTAGTATCTTCATCTATTTTTGTAACTGTTACTTTACTAGTAGATAGTGTTAAAGTTGTCTCATCAGTTACTGTTGATGTTTCTGGATATAAGACACCTCCAAAAACACTTTGCTTCGTTGTATCACTAGATTTATACATATATGCCTTATTAATTGAACCAGTAGCAGTTACCTTAACCGTAATGTTTAAATCACCAGTATCAACGCTATCTACAGGAATTCTAATAATAAAACTTTCACTTGAATCAAAAGAAGTTTGACTAGCACCAGTAGATGCATTAACAATAGTAGTACCACTAGGAGCCCCACTTAAAGATACTGTATAATTTCCCGTTGTATATAACGTATCAACACTAAGCTCTACAGACTCATAATATTTCTTATCACTAGATAAATTCAAAGTAGAGTCACTATTAACAATCTGAATATCAGGTGTAGCATAAGAATCTACCTTACCTGCTTCTTCAACCAATTCAATAATATATTGTCTTAAATTATATGGATCAGATCCAGTTGTTTTAAATGAATCAGATAAATTGTTGCCACCCATATATAAATCTTCATACCACCAAATAGCTGCCTGAGTGATATAATAATCCATATCATCATCACCAGTTATACTAACTCTAGGAAATCCATTTGATAATATGTAAGCTATACCAGCTGGAGCCTCACCTTCAAGAGTCATTGTAACACCATATGGAATACCTTTATTAAAATCACGGCAATATACATAACCACCTAAACTACTAGTTAATTTTGCATAATGCCAGTTACTGATATAACCATCTAATAATTTCTCACTATTAGCAGTAAAGGAACTTGGTGCTGATGAAGCAGCGTCTACGCCGTTCAAAGCAAAAATACTTAAAACAGCAACCAAAACTGTCATAATTACTATTTTAACATTATGTACCGTAAGTTTTTTCTTCATATCTATCCCCCCAATTTGATTTGTGCCTATATTATAGCATTATTTATAAAAAAAAGCAAGGACTTATTGTAATAAAACAGGATAAACGCATGAAATTTTAAAATCATGTGTTTTTTTCTAGCAATTTAGCAA
>CAZJKS010000004.1:0-26192 GCA_964546695.1 uncultured Muribaculaceae bacterium
ATTTCTTTAGCAATTTCTATTACTCTTTCAAAGTCAATACCATTATTTTTAGAACTACTTAAAGTTTCTCCACTAAGCTTTAATAAAATTCTTTTTTTATTCACGTTATCACCTCTTTAATTTATAGTATATCATAACTTATTTTTAATATATAGGGAAAGTGTGTTTTTGATTTTAAGTAAAGTTTTGTAAAACTGTTGAAATGGTGTATATACTAAATAATATACTTTTCTTATTTTTATTGATATTTATTACTTAAACTATAACTATAGTTAAAAAAATACCTAAATTCAAGTTGAAAATTAAATTGTATTTTTGTTTTTTATATGCTATTATTGTTCTAATGGTAGTGAGAGGTAAATGGAGGTATTTATATGATTAGTGTTGGTAAAAAACAGATGAAATTTTTATTACCAATTTTGGTAGTTATATCTTTTGTAGCGATAGGGTCTGGAGTTTTAATATTATTATTTAACTCTTCTAGTCAAAATGGTGTTGGTGTAGTACATGAGACTACTTTCTTTCTTAAAGATAGTACAGGAAATTATGCTTTATTTAATGAAGATGGTGAAAGACTTACTGATTTTGTTTATACTTCTGCTAGTAGTTTTATAAATGGAACAGCAGTAGTTAGTCAAGATGATGAAGTTGGTATTATAAATTCTGATGCTAAAATGACTGTTGAGTATGGTAAATATACTTCTATTAGTAGTAAATCTGGTATTTATGAAGCTGTAGATAGTGATTCTAAAAGATATTTAATAAATGGTAAGGGGAAAGTACTTTATAATTTAGATGATTTTGATTTAAAAACTTATAATAGTGATGTTCTTTATTCTATTTTAGAAGATGAAAGTAGTGGTAAATACTATGTTTTAAATAGTAATGGAGAAACACTAGAGAGTTTTGATATTGCTTCAAATGAAGAGATTTCTACAAGTTCGTTAGATAATTATATATCAGTTTATTATAATAATAAAAATTATATATTTAATTCCCTTAATGGTGATGTGGTTGCATCTTTTGATGATAGTGAGTCTTTTTGTATTAGTGAAGTTAGCAGTGATGGTTCAATTTTAATATTAAATTCCTGTTCATCTTCTGATAATTATACGTATAAACTTTTAGTAAATGGCGAATTAATTGATGTTAGTGATGAGTGTGATAAAGTATTTTATAATCGATTTGATAAGTTAATATGTAAAAAAGATAATGGAGAATATTTGTTAGATGATGATTATAAGAAATCTCTTGCTATTGCTTCGATAAGTTATGAAGATGATAAGAATTATGCTAAGACTAATCGAATTGGTGATAATAGTGTAGAGTTTTATAATAATGGTAGTCTTGTTAATAGTGTAACTTGCAGATCTTTAAAAGATACTTCTTATATATATAATGGCTTATATCTTTTAGGAACAGATTCTAGTAGAAGTTGTGGAACAGAGTCTGGTATTTATGAGTTTTATAATTCGAAAGGAGAAAAAGCTTTTGATAAAACTTTTGTTAAGGCAGAAAATTATGATTTAAATGGTAATGCAAAAGTTAGTGAAGATGGTACAAATTATTATTTAATAGATAGTGAAGGGGAGCAAGTTAGTAGTTTATATGATGATATAAATACAGTTATGATATTAAGTGGTCATTATGTGGTTACTAAAAATAATTTAAATGGAATTATAGATAAAGATGGTAAGGAAATTATTGAACCAGCATATAAAGATATTGATATTTTTGATGTTAATGATATTATTTATGCTGTTATGGCTACTGATGATTCTAAAAATGTTGTTTATGATTTAACTAATGATGAAGAAATTGTAACAGTTGATGGCTATGCTAGGTTAAGTGATAATTATATATATACGAATAATAATAATAAACAGCAGTATTATTCATATAAAAATGGCAATATGTTTCATGAAGTATAAAGCAGTTTAAATACTGTTTTTCTTTTTGCTTTTTCTTAATAAATTTCTTTTAAAAACAAATTAACTTTGATATACTTATTTTATAGCGAAAGGATAGTGATTAAATGAAATATGTGTATGCCTTTAGTGAAGGTAACAAAGATATGAAAGAGTTGTTAGGGGGGAAGGGTGCTAACTTAGCTGAGATGACAAGAATTGGGTTACCTGTACCTCGTGGGTTTACTGTAACAACTGAAGCTTGCTTAAAATATTATGATGATAATGAAGAGATTAGTGATGATATTAAAGAAGAAATCTTTAAGGAGCTTACTAATCTTGAAAAATTGACTGGTAAAAAAATGGGTGATAATAAAAATCCGTTACTTGTATCAGTTAGAAGTGGGGCTAGAAGTTCAATGCCAGGAATGATGGATACAATACTTAATCTTGGTATGAATGATGAAGTTGTAGAAACACTTGCAAAACTTACTGATAATAGAAGATTTGCTTATGACTGTTATCGAAGATTTATTCAAATGTTTGCAGATGTAGTTATGGGCTTTCCTAAGAGTTCTTTTGAATATTTATTTGAAGATATTAAGAAAGAGAAAAAGGTAGAACTTGATACTGATTTAACGGCAGATGATTTGGTTGAGGTTGTTGATAGATATAAGGGTGAATATAAAAAATATGCAGGTGTTGATTTTCCACAGGATGCTAAAGTACAGTTAATTGAAGCGGTTAAAGCTGTATTTAGAAGTTGGAATAATGATAGAGCGATTACTTATAGACGTCTTAATGATATTCCAGGTGATTGGGGTACTGCTGTTAATGTTCAAGAGATGGTTTATGGTAATATGGGTAATACTAGTGGAACAGGTGTTGCCTTTACAAGAAATCCTGCAACTGGAGAGAAAGCTTTATATGGGGAATACTTGATTAATGCACAAGGAGAGGATGTAGTTGCTGGTATTAGAACACCTGAGTCTATTGATACTTTAAAAGAGGTTATGCCAGAGTGTTTTAATGAATTTACTAAGATATGTAAAACACTAGAAGATCACTATAAAGATATGCAAGATATGGAGTTTACTATTGAAAATGGTAAGTTGTTTATGCTTCAAACTAGAAATGGTAAAAGAACGGCTGAGGCGGCTCTTAGAATTGCTGTTGAGTTAGTTTCAGAAGGTAAAATAAGTAAAGAAGAAGCTTTATTAAGAGTTGAACCTAAACAATTAGAACAATTACTTCATCCTGCTTTTGATAAGAATGCTTTATCTAAAGCGAAAGTCATTGGTAAAGGGTTGGCTGCATCTCCTGGTGCTGCTACAGGACAGTTATATTTTAGTGCTGAAGATGTAATAGAAGCTTCTAGTAATGGTGTAGAGGATATAATATTGGCAAGAGAGGAAACATCTCCTGAAGATATTGAAGGAATGAATATTGCAAGAGGTATTTTAACAGTAAGGGGAGGAATGACTTCACATGCTGCTGTAGTTGCTCGAGGAATGGGTACTTGTTGTGTATCAGGTTGTTCTTCAATAGTAGTTGATGTTAATAAAAAAACATTAACTACTAAAGATGGTAAAGTCTTTAAAGAAGGAGATTATCTTAGTTTAGATGGTTCACTTGGTAATGTTTATGGAGAAGAGATAAAAACAGTTCCAGCTTCTATTAGTGGTAATTTTGAAATATTTATGAATTGGGCTGATGAAGTAGCAGACCTTGAAGTTAGAACTAATGCTGATAATCCTAGAGATGCTAAAGTAGCAAGAGATTTTGGGGCTAAAGGGATTGGTCTTTGCCGTACAGAGCATATGTTCTTTGATAGTGAAAGAATATTTAACTTTAGAAAAATGATAGTTGCTAAAGATAAAGAACAAAGAGAGATGGCTCTTGAAGCAATATTGCCATATCAACAAAGTGATTTTGAAGAATTATTTAAGGTAATGAATGGATATGAAGTAACAATTAGATTTTTAGATCCACCTCTTCATGAATTTTTACCTCATACTGATGATGAGATAAAGGCTCTTGCTAAAGACTTAAATATGAGCTTTGATGAGTTAAAAACAAAAGTAGAGTCTTTAAAAGAGTTTAATCCAATGATGGGACATCGTGGATGTCGTCTTGCTATTACTTATCCAGAAATAGCAGTAATGCAAACAAAAGCAGTTATAAATGCGGCTTTAAAAGTAGGTAAGGAGGGTATTTTAGTAACACCTGAAATTATGATACCTTTAGTTGGTGATGTTAATGAGTTAAAATATATTAAAGATATTGTTTGTGAGACTGCTGATAGTATTATTAATGAAGCAAAAAGTGATATGAAATATAAAGTGGGTACAATGATAGAAATACCAAGAGCAGCTCTTTTAGCTGATAAAGTAGCAGAAGAAGCAGAGTTCTTTAGTTTTGGTACTAATGATTTAACACAAATGACTTATGGTTTTTCAAGAGATGATGCTTCTAAATTCTTGAGTGATTATTATGAGAAGAAAATATTTGCAAGTGATCCTTTCGCAAGCTTAGATACTGTTGGTGTTGGTAAGTTAGTATCTATGGCAGCTTTACTTGGAAGAAGTACAAGACCTGATATAAAACTAGGTATTTGTGGAGAACATGGTGGGGATCCTAAGAGTATAGCTTTTTGTCAAAAAGTTGGTCTTAATTATGTTTCTTGTAGTCCATTTAGAGTACCTGTAGCAAGACTTGCGGCTGCTCAGGCTAAATTAGAGAATTAGTATGTCATTATATGATAGAATCTTAAATATTAAAAATATAGATAAAGAATCTGTTATAAAAAGAGCAGTAGAAAATACTAAAAGTGACTTAGAAGGATTAGATTATGAGAGAATGTGTTTAGTATATAACTGGTATTTATATGAGAATCTAAAAGATATGTCATGTCTTGCTTATATAGTAGATACTAATGATTTAGGTTTTTCTTACCAACATAGATTTGTTTTAATTCCTAGTGAAAGTAATTACTATTTAGCTGATTTAACTTATAAACAGTTTGGTAAGGAAGATAATTTTCTAAATAAATTATATAATGATGGTTATCAAGAAATAGATAATGATAAATATAATTACTATCTACATAAAATAACTGGTAGTAATAAAAATATAACAATAGATGAGAGTCTATTTAAAGAAACAAAGGGATTTGGTAAATAAAATCAAGTCCTTTTATAATTTAATAATTTAAACGGATATTAAATTAATAGAAACTAGTATATTATTATTGTATATAGGAAATGTTTGAAGATTTTATTCATAAGAATAGAGTCTTTTTAATATATAAGAAAAATATACTTATTTACTTAAAAAAATTAATGGTTTTACTTAATTTTGACAGTTATAGAAAAACATAATATACTATTATTACATATAATTTCATGACTTTAACGAGAGGGATGATGTTTATATTGAAAAAAGTTTTAAAAATTATCCTAAAAGGTATTTTAATTTTACTTTTATTTATAGTGCTTTTTTTATCACAAGTTATAAATTTTGGTACTACTTGGGCTGAAACTAATTATAGTTTTTCATCTTTTGATGAGATTTTATATACTTTAGGGACTTCTGTTACGACAGCTAGTAATGATGCACTAAAAGATTTTTTTAATACTAGTGTATTTCCACCATTAATTATTTCTTTCATTTGTTTAAGTCTTTTTATAATCTTTTACATAGTATATAAAAAATACTTAAAAGATAGTCAGACTATAATAAAAATTAAACTATTGAAGAAACAATTTTCTTTAAAAATAAATATTTTTTATTTAGTAACATTCATTTTTGTTTTAGCAATCATGCTCTTTTTAATAAAATCTATTTTATATGCAGTTGATACTTTGTATATTGATGAGTATATCAAATCTAATATGCAAACATCTACTTTTTTTGAAGATAATTATGTAAATCCAAATGATGTTTTATTAACTTTTCCAGATGAGAAAAGAAATTTAATATATATATTTTTAGAATCTATGGAATCAACATATATTGATAAAGAGAGTGGTGGAGCTTATGATATTAACTATATACCTAACCTTACTAATTTAGCTTTGGATTATACTAATTTTTCATCTAATGAATTAGTAGGTGGTGCTTATATGATGAATGGTACAACTTGGACTATGGGAGGAATGATTGCTCAAACTGCAGGTATACCAATTAAAAATGTTTATGGTGCTAATGATGAACGTAGTTATGAAAATGGTTTAGTTAATGGGGCTGTATCTATAGGTGATATTTTAGAAGAGGAAGGATATAGACAATACATCATGGTGGGTTCTGATTTGACTTTTGGTGGGAGAAGGGCCTATTTTAAAGGGCATGGAAATTATACTGTTTATGATTACTATACTGCTATTGATGAGGGATTCATTGATGAAGATTACTATGTATTCTGGGGATTAGAAGATGAAAAATTATTTGCTTGGGCTAAAGAAAAATTAACAGAAATTGCTGATGGTGATGAACCGTTTAATTTTATGATGTTAACAGTTGATACTCATGCTTCTGATGGATATACAAGTGATTTTTGTCCTGATTATTCTTCTGATGCTTATTTAAATTCTATTTATTGTTCTGATATGCAAGTAGGAGAATTTGTAGAATGGATTATGGAACAAGATTTTTATGAAAATACAACAATAGTATTAGCTGGGGATCATGTTAGTATGAACAATTATTCTTTTGATAATATTGATGAAGATTATAGTAGAAGTGTTTATAATGTATTTATCAATTCTTTAGTAGATACTTCTAATAATAAGAATAGAGAGTTTACGACTTTTGATTTATATCCTACTACTTTAGCTGCTCTAGGTGTAAGTATAGAAGGGGAAAGGCTTGGTCTTGGAACAAATTTATTTAGTGATAAAGAGACATTATCAGAGAAATATGGAAATTATTATATAAATGAAGAGCTTAAAAAGTTTTCAACATATTATGAGTTATGTATTAATTTAGGACAATGTAAATAGAAGCTTGGCAAAAAAATGTCAAGTTCTTTTCTTTCGATGTTAAACTATTGATATTTATGGTATACTTTTATTGTTATGAAAAGGGGAAAGAGTAATGAGTAAAAGTAAGAAGGTAAAGAAAAGTTCTAAATATAAAACAAGAACAGAGAAAAATAAAAAAATATATTATAAGAGTAATTCATATAAATATACACCTCCTACTAAAAATAAAAATTATAGTAGTGTGATTATAGTAGCTCTTGTTGTTAGTTTGATTTTTAATGTTACTTTTCTTTTTAAATTATCTGATTTAAAGCTTAATCTTACGGAATTAAATTCTACAGTTGAAGATTATATAGAAGATATAGATTCTTATGAAGTTAATTATGCTAATTATGTTTTTTTAGGAGATTCTATTACTGATTATTATGATTTAGATAAATATTATGAAAATATGCCTGTTGTAAATAGTGGTGTTTCTGGTAATACGACAGATGATATTTTAGATGATATGGGAAATAGGGTCTATCAGTATAATCCTTCTAAAGTTTTTCTTCTAATTGGTACTAATGATTTACAAAAAGGAAAAGATGTAGATTATATTGTTGATAATATAATTGAAATAGTTGAAGAAATACAAAAAAATAGAAGTAAAGCAACTATATATGTAGAAGGAATATATCCTGTTGATGAAGATTTAAGTGGTTCTGAGAGCAGAAAAAATGATGATATTAATGAGATAAATGAAAAATTAAAAGAATATTGTGATGATAATAATATTACTTATATAAATACTCATGATAGATTAACAGATGAAGATGGTAAGTTAAAAGAAGAATATACTGATGATGGACTTCATTTATCAGAAGAAGGTTATGAAGTTGTTACTGATGAGATTATGAAATATTTAGACTAGTTAGATAATTCGTGATATACTGTAAGTGATGGGAGTAATGGATATGAAAGAAGATAAGATTGCATATCTATTCAATAAGATATGTAAAATATTACATTTAAAATTTAAAACTACAACTGAAAAATTATTAGTACAGATATTTAAGTTTGCAATAGTGGGTGGCGTTGCAACAATTATTGATTTTGCTTTTCTTTATTTTTTTAGAGAATTTTGTCATTTTCCAGTTCTTGTTTCTAATACTTTATCTTTTTGTATTTCTGTTATATATAACTATATAGCTAGTGTTAATTGGGTATTTGATGTTAATAAAGAAAAAAATGCTAAAAAACAGTTTGTTATTTTTATTATATTTAGTGTTTTAGGATTATTATTAAATAACTTTATTATGTGGATTACTATTGATTTCTTAGATATTTATTATTTACTTGCTAAAGTAATTGCAACTGTTATAGTTATGATATTTAACTTTGTTACAAGAAAGATGTTTTTAGAATAGGAAGTGATATGATGTCTGCTTTCGTTAAAAAGAATATAAATATAATATGTATGTTATTTCTTTTAAGTGGGCCTTTGATTGATTTTGTAACAGGAGTTATGTTACATATTTTTGAAATTAATTTAACATTAGGTTTGGTTTTTAGAGTACTTTTTTTGATTTTTATTTTTTATGTTACAACTTTTATTTATAATAAAAAAAATATTTTAGGCTACTATGTTGTTTTTATTATTTATTTATTGTTGTTTATCTTAGGTTTGTTTATTTTTAAAGATAATCCTAATTATTTTGAGGAGATACAAAATACTTTTAGATTATTTTATTTTCCTTTATTATTAGTTTCTTTATTTAGTATTAGAAAGGAAATTAGAATTACTTCACTTAGTTTAGTTATTACGCTTAGTTTATATTTAATATTAATATTTGTTCCCCTTATTTTAGATATGGGTTTTGAAAGTTATGCTATTACTAAGGAAGGGGTATTAGGCTTTTATAATTCTGCTAATGAAATTAGTGCTATTATTGCAATATTAACCCCTATTTTATTTATTATTTTTTATGAGAGTAAAAAGATAACTTTTAAATTAATAATTACTTTTGTTTATTTAGTAGTAATACTTAGTGTTGGAACTAAAACTCCACTTTTATCTTTGGTTATAAGCCTTATTGTTATATTTATATATATGTTAGTAAAGGCTTTTATTAATAAAAAATATAGAGTGGTTACTTCCTTTAGTGCTATTATTCTTGCTTTTTCTCTTGTTATTATTATAATTATTCCTTCTACTAGTTTTTATAAGAATATTCAAGTACATTTAGATTATTTAGGTGTAGATAATATTTTGGAAATTTTTAAGGATGAAGAGTTAATTGATCACTTTATCTTTTCACAACGATTAACTTTCTTAAGAAATAAAGAGAAACTTTATAGTGAATCTAATTTATATCAAAAATTATTTGGTTTAGGATATTATGATAATGATAAAGAACTAAAAGGAATAGAAATGGATTATTTTGATATCTATTATAATCAAGGTGTTGTTGGCTTTATTATTTTCTTTATCCCTTATATTTCTATTTTAATAACTGTTTTAAAGATAAGGAATGTTTTCTCTTTTAGACAATTAATGCTATATTTAAGTCTTTTCTTAGTGATAGTTTTATCTTTATTTACAGGACATATTATAACTGCACCTTCTGTTAGTATTATAGTTTGTTTTATTATTTTATCTATCATGAAAAAAAGTAAAAAAGAGCTTTTATTTACAGGTGTTAATTTAAATATTGGAGGAATTGAAAAATCGTTAGTTAATTTAGTTAATAAAATAGATAAAGAAAAATATTTAGTTACTATTATTTTAGAAAATAAGGAAGGGGAATTGTTAAGGAAGATAGATAATGAGGTTATAATTAAAGAATTTAAAGTTTCTAATAATAGTAATAAACTAATAAGAAAATTTATTAATTTAGGTAGAAGAATTATTTATGCAATATTTTATTATCATAGATATGATTTTAGTTGTTGTTATGCTACTTATAGTTATAGTGGTAATGTAATTACAAGATTATCTTCCATAAATAGTTCAATTTATATTCATAGTGATTATAGTTATATATATCCTTTATTAGAAGATTATAGAAAGTTCTTTGATACAAGATTTATATATGATTTTAAAACTATCTTCTTTGTATCTAATGAAGCTTGTCATAAATTTGTAAAAATATATCCAGATTTGAAGAGGCAATGTTTAGTTATTAATAATTTTATTAATGAAGCAGAAGTTGTACTTTTAAGTAAGGAAAAAATTGCTTTAAAAAAACCAAGGGGTAAGACGTTATTTGTTTTTGTAGGAAGACTTGATGATACTTCTAAAAAGTTAGGTAGAGCTTTTAGATTAGTATCTAAACTAGATAAAGTAGTACTTTGGGTAGTAGGTGATGGTCCTAGTAAGGATTTTTATCTTAAGGAGGTTAAGAGTCTTAATATAGAAGATAAAGTTACTTTTCTTGGTTCTAAAGTTAATCCTTATCCATATATGGATAAAGCAGATTATCTAATTTTAACTTCTCTTTATGAAGGTTTTCCTGTCATATATTTAGAAGGACTTGCTTTGAATAAGAAAATACTTACTACTATTAAAGTTAGTGATGATGTAATTAAGATAGGAAAAAATTATGGATATGTTATTCCTGTTAATGAAAATAAAATGATAGAAAAAGTTAAAGAAATACTAAATAATAAAGATAAGGATGATACTTACATAGATATAGAACAAATTCAAAAAGAAAGGATGAAAAAGTTAGAAAATATCTTTGATAGGGGGGATTTCTTATGAAAGTAAAATTTAGTATTATAGTACCTGTTTATAATACAGAGAAATATTTAAAACGGTGTTTAGATAGTATAAAGATACAAACATATAAAAACTATGAGGTTATTATCGTTAACGATGGTTCTACTGATAATAGTAGTGATATTATTAGTGAATATCCTTATAAAGTTATAAATCAAGAAAATCAAGGTTTAAGTATGGCTCGTAATAATGGTGTTAAGGTAGCTAGGGGAGAATATTTAATATTTTTAGATAGTGATGATTATATAGAAAAAGATTTATTAAAGGAAATAGAGAAATCTTTAAGTAATAACCCTGATTTAGTGAGATATCAAGTTAAGGAAGTATTTGATAATGAAAGTGATATTAAATATGAAGAAATTCCTTTTACTAATAAAAATGGAGTAGAAGCTTTTGAATTAATTACAAAATATCATTTTGTTGAAAATGCTTGGGCTTATGCTATTAAAAAAGACTATTATTTGAAAGAAGGTTTTTCTTTTAAAAGGGGAACTTATCATGAAGATTTTGGTTTAATTCCCCTTGTTATTATTAAAGCTAAGATAGTTAATAGTATTAGTTATATTGGTTATTGCTACTATCAAAGAAGTGGTAGTATTATGAATAGTAGTGATTATGATAAAACTAAGAAAAAAGTTCTTGATTTTTATAATCATTATTCGTTTTTAATTAAAGAAATTTTAGAAACTTCTTTAGATAAGAAATATTTTTTGAGTTTTATTAGTAATAGTTTGCTATTAAAAATAACGGAGTTAAATAGTAAAGATTATAAAGAGTTTTTAAAGATACTTAGAAAAGATAAAGTTTTTGATAATTTATTAGATGATAGTTTAATTAGAAAAATAAAAAAGATTATAGTTAAAATTAGTCCTAGACTATATTATAAGAATAAGTTAAAATAAATGAAGGTGATATTTAATGAAAAAGGAAATGATATCTGTTACTGTTCCATGTTTTAATGAAGAAGAATCATTACCAATATTTTATGAGGAAATATGTAAAGTTGCTAAGAAAATGAAAAAAGTTAATTTTGAATTTTTATTTGTTAATGATGGAAGTAGTGATAATACTTTAAAAATTCTTAGAGATTTATCTAAAAAGGATGAAAGAGTTCGTTATATTTCTTTTTCAAGGAACTTTGGAAAAGAAGCAGCGATGATGGCTGGTTTGGAGCATACTAAGGGGGATTATGTAGCGATTATGGATGCTGATATGCAAGATCCTCCTAGTATGATAAATGATATGTATAAATATATAAAAGAAGATAATTGTGATTGTGTAGCTTTATGTTCTCCTAATCATAAAGATTATGGTTTTTTTAGAAAGTTTTTTACTAATTGTTGGTATAAATTAATAGGGAAAATATCTTCAACTCCTCAAGTTCCAGGGGCAAGAGACTTTAGATTAATGAAAAGGAAGATGGTTAATGCTATTATATCTATGAAGGAATATAATCGTTATTCTAAGGGTATATTTTCTTTTGTAGGTTTTAATACGAAATGGATTGAGTATGAAACTGAAGAAAGAGTCGCTGGAAAATCTAAATTTGACTTTTGGAAATTATTTAAATATGCTTTAGAAGGAATACTTGCTTTTTCTACAACACCATTAGTTGTTTCAGCTGTTCTAGGATTAATTTTTTGTTTTGTGGCTTTTATTGCTATTATTGTAATAATAGTAAAAACATTAGTATTTGGGGATCCCGTTGGAGGATGGCCAAGTCTTGCTTGTATGATTATGTTAGTTAGTGGAATACAATTGTTTTTCTTAGGAGTTATTGGTATGTACTTATCTAAAACATATTTAGAAGTTAAGAAACGCCCTGTTTATATAATTCAAGAGACAGAAGAGGATGATTAATATGATAGATATAAGTATAATAGTACCAATATATAATGCAGAGAAATACTTAAATAGATGTATTAAGTCTTTGCTTAATCAAACAAAAAAAGAATTAGAGTTTATATTAGTAAATGATGGTTCTAAAGATGAGTCTGATTCTATTGTTAGAAGTTATAATGATTCTAGAATTAAATATTTTAAAAGAAGTAATCATGGTATTGGTAAAACTAGAAATTTTGGTATTAGTAGGGCAAGTGGAAAATATATTATGTTTTTAGATAGTGATGATTATCTAAAGGAAGATGCTTGTGAAGTTTTATATAAAAAAGTTATAAAAGATAAGTTAGATGTTGCAGTGTGTGATTTTTATAAAGTTATAGATAATGATGAGATAGATGAGAAAATAATTAGTTTTGAAAATACGACTTTAAAAAATAATCCTAACATACTTTTAGATATTAATTTAGCACCTTGGAATAAGATTTATAAGAGTGATTTAATTAAGAATAATAAAATAAAGTTTATAGAAGATTTAAAATATGAAGATGCTCCTTTTGTTGCTTTATCTTTGTTAAAAGCTAAGAAAATAGGAAAAATAGATAAATCTTTAATCTATTATACAGTTCATAATAAAAGTGAAACTACTATTAGAGATGAGAGAGTCTTTGATATTATAAAGATAGTTGATATTATTAGAAACTATTATAAAGAATATTCTTGGAGTAAGGAAGTTGTTGATAGTTTAACTGTTAATATATTAGTTAATTATACTATTCAACAAAGATATGTTAAAGATAAGGAGTTAAGAGATAAATTTATAGATGAAGTTTTTTCTTATCTTAAAAAGAATATTAAAGATTTTAAGAAGAATAAATATTATTTGAATAAAAAAATTATAAGAAAAACTATTGAAAAAAATAAAGCTTTAACAAAAGTTTATTGCAGTTTTTATAATAAAATACATAAGTAAAGTAGGTGGTAAAGGTGAAAATAATAGATAAATTAAAAAAGATAAGTATATCTAAAAGAAAACAAACAATTATTATATTAAGTATTATATTTTTAATGATGTTAGTTTTAAATCTTCTAACACCATTAATTGCAGATGATTATTCATATTCATTAAATATAGATGATGAAGTAATAAGCAGTATTATGGATATTATAAAATATCAGTGGTGGCATTATTTTAATTGGGGTGGTAGAACTGTCGCTCACAGTATGGCTCAGTTTTTCTTATTGCTTCCTAAAGAGATATTTAGTTTTCTAAATGCTTTTATGTATACTTCATTGATTTATTTAATTTATATTCACGTTAAAGGTAAAAATAAAGAAGAAAAACCAATATTTTTAATATTAATACATTTAGGACTATGGTTTTTGTTATCAGCTTTTGGGCAAACTTGTTTATGGTTAACAGGCTCATGTAATTATTTATGGACTTCAGTATTTATTTTACTTTTCTTATTTATAATTAGAAGAAATAGTAAAGATACTATTATTAAAATACTTGCTATGTTTTTGTTTGGTATTATTTGTGGTTGGACTAATGAAAATACGGCTTTTGGATTAATAATTATAACTTTAGGAATATTAATTTTAAATAAAATTAATAAAAAAGATTTTAAGAAATATCAATTAAGTGGTTTAGTTGGTGCTGTTTTAGGTTTTATATTATTAATATTAGCACCTGGTAATTATGTTAGATCAGATATTTTAGATGAGAATACTTTCTTTCTTATTAAATATGGTAATAGAGCTTTAGAATATACAGTAAGCTTTATTGAAGAAGCGTTACCGTTATTTATTTTATTAATTGTTTTAATATCTATTTATATTTATAATAAAAAGAAAATTAATAAAGTAGTTTATTTGTTTATATTAGGTGGTTTATTAACTAATTATGCCATGGTATTATCCCCAACTTTTCCTGATAGAGCTTATACGGGAGTTATTATCTTTTTATTAATTGCAACATTACAATTAGTTTATAATTTAGATAATCTTAGTAAAATTTATAAAGTAATAATAATAGATACTACACTTATTTTAAGTATTATATTTATAAGTGATTATATAAATACTTTTAAAGAAACATTAGAATTATATAGAGTATGGGATTATAGAGTTACTTATATAGAAAAAGAAAAAGAAAAGGGGAACTATGATATTGAAGTTGGACCTTTTAGTCCAACTAATAGACATACTCCTAGTTATGGACTATCTGATATAACTGGTGATATAGATAACTGGTTAAATGAGGTAATTGAAGACTATTTTGATATTGATTCAATAAAAACTGTGTATTAGAAGGAGAATTTATGAAAGATAAAAATAATGAAAAATATAAAGTATTTTTAAATATATTAGATATATTTAAAGAATCAGCTTTTTTTCTTTTGTTTGCAATAACTTTAATTTTAGTTATTACTAATTTATTATTTGTTTTTGATATAACTATTACAAGATTTCATTTACCTATTATTTATATATTGGCGATAATAATTTATCTTATATTTAAAAAGAAAAAACTTAAAGAAGCTTTAATTTCTATATTAGTTACTACTATTGTATTTTCTTTTTCTATATTTATAGTTGGTAAAATTTATGATAATACTTCTGATGGTAATACTTATCATAAACTTGCTGTAGGAGCTTTGAAAAATGGTTGGAATCCTTTATATCAAGGGGTAGAAGATTTTAATATAGATGAGGGAAATCCTTTTGATATTTATGAAGATAATGTCAATATAACTTGGGTAAATCATTATGCTAGGGGTACTGAGACTTTTGGGGCAGTTATTTATGCTTTTACTAATAATATTGAAACGGGAAAAGTTTTTAACTTATTATTTGTATATATTTCTTTCTTTATTTTATATGGTATCTTAAGAAAAATGAAACTTAGTTTATTTAAGAGTTTATTAATTGCTATTGTTATGGCTTTGAATCCTATTATTTTAGTGCAGCTTTCTAATTATTATTTGGATGGTGTTTTAGCACTTAGTCTATTTATTATTATTTTATGTTGTTTAAGACAGTTTGAAAAGATATCGAAAGAAGAACGAAAGTATAATTATTTAATTTTAGCTTTCTCTATTATTTGGTGTGTTAATGCTAAGTTTACAGGTTTAGCTTTTGCAGGTGTTTTTTGCTTATTATATTATTTAATAAAACATATTAGAAATTTTATTAAAGATAAGGATAACTTTAAGAAGATACTTATTAAAGATACTATTTTTTATATAGTAACTGTATTTGTAGCAGTGATAATAGTAGGAGGTTCGACATATACTAAGAACTTTATAGAATATGGTCATCCTTTATATCCTTTGTATGGAGAAGGTCATGTTGATAATATGGTTATGATGGAGATTCCTAAGTCTTTACAAGATGAAGATTCTCTAACTATTTTCTTAACTAGTCTTTTTGCTAAAGGAGTAAATGTATCGCCAAGTTATTCTGATGAAAATATAGAACCAGAGCTTAAAATACCTTTTACTACTACTAAAGAAGAGATAAGTAATTATTCTATTCCTGATATTAGAATGGCGGGTTTTGGACCTTTATTTAGTGGAGTATTTATTCTTGCAGTTATAGGTACTGTCTTAATCATTATAGATTATATTAGAAAAAAAGATATTAATAGGCTTATTCCTTATATTTTAACATTAATACTAATTTTTCTTTTAATATTACTTTTAGATGGTAGTTATTGGGCTAGATATATACCTTACTTATACTTAGTGCCTGTCTTTGTTTTAATAAACTTTTTAGGGAAAGATTTTAAGAGGCATAAATTCGTTAATATTTTCGCTTTTGTTATGGCTTTTATACTTTTGGTTAATTCAGCTTTAATTTTAAAGACACAGCTTTCTTCAGTGTTATATACTAATTCATATATATCTGTTAATTTAGAAGCATTTTGTGATTATGCAAATGATAATGATACAGTTTTAGTTAATTTATCTCATCATGGTATTCAAGGTGTTTTATATAATTTAGATGATTTAGGTATTACTAATTATGAATTAACTGATACAGTATTAGAAAATGATGGTTATATGTTTACTTATTAGGGAGGTGTAGAAATGATAAGAAGGATGATTGATAAAATTATAAATTTAGATAAAAATTATTATTATATAATTTTTATTTCATTATTTATAGTGTTTCCTTTAATATCTAGAAATTTTGTTCTTGGGCATGATAGTTTATATCATATTGCTAATATAGATGCTATTACTAAGTCTTGGGAGAGTTTAAACTTTACAAAAATCTCATCTGTCATTGCTAATAATTTTGGTTATGGTGGAGCGATTTTTTATCCTAAACTTCCTCATTATTTTACTGCTTTAATTAATTTAGTTATATCTAATTTAGGTTATAGTACAATATATTCTTTAAAAATTAGTTATGTTATCGTAATTATTTTAGCTGGTATATTTATGTATATGCTATTAAACTTACTTTTTAATAATAAAAAAATCTCTTTACTAGGTAGTGCTATTTATATAACTATGCCTTATTTTATAAATGAAATGTTTGTACGAGGAGCGTTTAATGAGTTTTTTATGTACATATTTATGCCTATTATCTTTATTGGTTTAATAAAACTATCACAAAATAAGATTAAAGAGTTCTATTTTTACTTTATTATAGGTTATTTAGGTATTATTAATTCTCATTTAGTTTTGTCAGTTTATTTTACATTTCTTGTACTAATATATATGCTAATTAATTTTAAAAGTTTTTTTAATAAAATATCTTTAAAACATTTGGTTATAGCATCAATCATTATATTAGTATTAATCTCTCCTAATATAATATTAATGCTACAGCATAAATTTTTAAATATTTATGGAGTTTTTACGCAAGATGTTATTAATGCTACTTCTTCTGCTGTTAAAAAATTTGGTATTACTTTATATAATTATTTTATTCCTTCGATAAAAGATTATGATAATACTTATTACTTTATTAATTTTATAGTATTAATATTAGCGATATTAGGTTTCTATTATATGTTTTTTAAAGAGAGATCTAAAGATAGAAAGATAATATTAATAGGCTTATTTGTATTTTTATTACTAGCATTTTTTCTTAGCTTGCAAATATTTCCTTATGAATATTTTCCAGATATATTATTATCAATACAGTTTGCTTTTAGAAACGAGACTTTTGTATGCTTTGCAATTAGTATCTTTGCAGCTTATGGTTTGTTTTTATTTAAAGATAAAACTAGAAATATAATAATATTCGGTACAATTGTTTGTTCTTGCTGTTTAGGGGCTTTATTTATTAATGAAGCATCATTTAGTAGTGTCTCTTCTCTTGATAGTTGGGATAAATACGCAGGTATGGGAGCACAGAAGGAATATTTGACTTTAAATGCTTTAGATAATTTAGATTATTTTGATAATAGAGATAATGAAGTAATTGTTTTATCAGATAGTGATGTAGAAATAGAAATTATTAGTGATGATGTTCCTTATTTAGAGTTTGAAGTATCTAATTTAAGTGGTGATAGTGTTTATTTAGAACTTCCTAGATTATATTATTTGGGTTATGATATTACTTTAACTACTGAAGATGAGGTTATATCTATTGATTATGAAAATAGTGATAATGGTTTTATAGAAATTAATTTAAATTCTAATGGTGTTGTCAAAGTAGAGTATGTTGGGACTCTTATATATAGGGTTGCTAAAATTATTAGAAACTTATTTATATTTGCATTAATTATATTTTTAGGGTATAGTGGATATAATAAGATAGCATCAAAAAGATAGATAATCTTTTGGGGGAGGTTTCTAATGAAAAAAATAAGAGAATCAAATTATGAATTAATGAGAATAATATCAATGTTTTTTATAGTAGTTTATCATATGATAATAAGTACAGGAGGACAGTTAATTAATCATACAGCTTCTTATACTCAGATTTTTCTTGAGGTATTATCATTGTTGTTAATAGTTCATGTTAACTCTTTTGTTTTGGTATCAGGATATTTTCAGTATGATAAGAAAACATCTTTTAAAAAAGTTTTAAGTTTAATAGGAATGGCTTTGTTTTATACAATAGTTATTGCTTTAATTTTTAATTTTTTTGGTATTGTCTCAGTATCATTACTAGACTATATAAAAATATTTTCACCTTTAGAATTTCAAAATCTTTGGTTTTTGAATATGTATATTGCTTTATATCTATTAGCACCATATATAAATAAACTTATTAAGAATTTAAATCAAAAAGAACATCGTAAATTAATTATATTATTGTTTGTAATGTTTTCTTTGATTGCAACTATTACTAATCAAAATACTTTTGCTAATAATGGACATACTTTAGTACAGTTTATATTCTTATATATATTAGGAGCATACTTAAAAAAATATCCAATATCTAATAATATTCATTTTAAAAATTATTCTAATAAAAAGAAATTTGCTATATTTCTTTTCTTATATTTTTTCTTTGGGATAGTTAATTATTTAGCTTATTTCTTTGCTAAGACTCTTTTAGCAGGTGATGTAGGAGAGACTGTAACTTATATTTGTGAAGCGATAATAAATAATACTTATTTTTATCAAAATCCTTTAATATTAGCACAGAGTGTATGTTACTTTTTAATCTTTGAGACCTTTAGCTTTAAAAATAAATTTATTAATTATATTGCTAGTATGATTTTTGCTATTTATGTAATTACAGAAACACCTTTTATGTTAGGGAAACTTTATAAATTTATTGGAATAAACACAGGTACTGTCATTTATGGCTTTAGTATTGTTATTAAAATGTTTTTGTGGTCAATAGTAGTTTTTGTTTTGTGTGTAGGTATAGAATGTTTAAGAAGATTTGTAATAGAACTTATAAAGAAGTTATATAATAAGAAAATTAGAGAAGTTTAAAACTAATTTTACAATTTTCTTCTTTTATATTATAATTATATAGAAAGAAATGAGGTAATCGTTGTGGAAAAGAGTATTGCTATAAAAGTAACCCATGTTTCAAAAAAGTTTAAACTTTATTATGATCATGCTAATACACTTAAAGAGAAAATTCTTTTCTTTTCTTATAAAAATAAGTCTAAAGATGGTATTTTACATGTTTTAAAAGATATTAATTTAACTATTTATAAGGGAGAGAGCGTAGCTTTAATTGGGACTAATGGTAGTGGTAAATCAACTTTATTAAAATTGATGACTAAGATTATTTATCCTAATAAAGGAAGAATTGTAACTCATGGGAAACTAACATCATTACTTGAACTAGGAGCAGGGTTTCATGATGATTTTACAGGAAGAGAGAATATTTATTTCAATGCTTCTATTTTTGGATTAACAAGAAGTGAGATAGATTCTAAGATTAATGAAATCATTGAATTTTCAGAGTTACAAGATTTTATTGATAACCCTGTTAGAACATATTCATCTGGAATGTATATGAGACTTGCTTTTTCTGTGGCTATTAATGTTGATGCTGATATTTTATTAATTGATGAGATTTTGGCAGTAGGGGATCAACATTTTCAGGAGAAATGTTTTAATAAGCTAAGAGAGTTAAAAAAAGCAGGTAAGACTATTGTCATTGTAACTCACAGTATGCAGCAGGTTAAGGCTTTTTGTGATAGGGCTGTATGGCTTTATAAGGGTGAAGTTAGAATGGATGGAAACACTGATGAAGTATTAGATGAATACTTGAAAGTTTGTGGGTGATTAGGATGAAAGTTTTTAAGGAATTATATAATTATCGGGAGTTATTAAAAACAAATATAAAGAAAGAAATTAGAGGAAAATATAAAGGATCTTGGTTAGGGGTTTTATGGACCTTTTTAAATCCTTTACTAATGCTTGCAGTATATTCTTTTGTATTTCCTTATATCTTAAGAGTTGATGTAGAAAATTATACAATCTTTATGATAGTAGCATTAATTCCATGGAACTTCTTTACTACAGCGATACAAAGTGGGACTGGTAGTGTTGTTGCTAATGGGAATATTTTGAAGAAAGTATATTTTCCAAGAGAAATTATTCCTATTTCTATAACAACTAGTCAATTAGTTAACTTTTTAATTACTTGTATTATTATGTTTGCTTTTATTATATTTAGTGGTGTAGGTTTTTCTATTCATTTGTTAATTTTTCCTTTGTTAGTTTTAATTCAATATATTATTACACTTGCTTTAACTTTTATTTTATCAGCTTTAACAGTATTTGTTAGAGATATAGATCATTTTGTAAGTGTAATATTAATGTTAGGCTTTTATGCTACACCAATTGTTTATCAGGCTAGTATGTTACCTAGTAAATTTCAATTTATTTTAAAGTTAAATCCTATGGCTCAATTAGTAGAAGCCTATAGAGCGATTCTTTATTATCATGAAATGCCTGATTGGTATATGATAGGTGTTTGGGGTGTTTTGAGTGTTGTTTTATTAGTAGTTGGTTATTTAATCTTTAAAAAATTAGAGAGAAGTTTTGTAGAAGAATTATAATTAGATTAAGTATTTTGCTTAATCTTTTGTTTTGGCTTGTTTGCATTATATATTTTTTGATATAATTATTTTAAGAAAGGTGTATGTATATGAAGAAGGTATTATTGTATGGTATAGGTTCATTAAAGAATAGAGGGGTAGAAGCAATTATTAATTCTACTATTAAGCAAGTAGATTCTGATTATGAAATATATATGGCTAGTCATGATTATGATTATAATAAAAATTATTATAATAAAGAAATAAAGAACCATATAAAACATTATCGTAAAAGTAATGAATTAACAGATAGTGAGAAAAAGTTAGAGTTGAAGTATCAAAATATGCCTTTTGATTATCATAATTTTGAAGAGTTGTATCAAAGACAGGTTATAAAACAAATAAGTGAGTCTGATATATGTATATCAGTTGGTGGTGATAATTATTGTTATCCTCATTGTACATGGTTATATACTCTAGATCAAATATCTAATAGAAAAAATAAGAAAACAGTTTTATGGGGAGCATCATTGTTTGAAAAAATTGAAGATGAAGAATTAATTTCGGATTTAGATAATTTTGATGTCTTAGTTATAAGAGAGAGTTTAAGTTATAAAGCAGTAACTAAATATATAGATAAAGATAAAATAATCTTTGCTCCAGATCCAGCTTTTTCTTTAGAGAAAGAAAAAGTAAAATTATCATCATTTTATGATAAAAAAAATATTTTAGCTTTAAATGTTAGTCCTTTGACAATTGATGGTGATGAACGATATAGTGAAGTTATTAATTTTATGAAATATATACTTGATAATACTAATTATAAAATTTTATTACTTCCTCATGTTATTACTGATGATTGTAATGACTTAGATATATTGAAAAGATTAAAAAATGATTTTAAAGATAATGATAGGGTGTTTTTAGAAGAAGGTAATTATAATTGTAATCAGTTAAAATATATTATTTCTAAATGTAGTGTTTTAGTAGCAGCTAGAACTCATGCTTCTATTGCGGCATACTCTTCATGTATACCAACACTAGTAATAGGATATAGTGTAAAATCAAAAGGAATAGCAAAAGATTTGTTTGGGGATTATGAAAATTATGTTATTCCTAAAAGTGAATTAAAAGATGGCAATCTTATTAAAAAATTTAAATATATAGATAGTAATCAAAAAGAAATAAAAAAGAGATTAGAAAAGATAATGCCTAATATAATAAAAGAATCTTCTACTATCTTTTCTAAGCTTTTAAAAAAATTAGATATTATAGAAGAAAAGACAATTTGTAATCGACATGATTGTATAGGGTGTGGTGTTTGTTTTAAAAAATGTCCATATAATGCTATTACAATGAAAGAGGATAACGAAGGTTTTATATATCCTTCAATTGATTTAGAATTATGTACTCATTGTAATTTATGTAGGAAAGTTTGTCCTATAAATAAAGAAAAAAATACTAGTAGTTATTTTGGTAAAATATGTTATGCTGCTAAAAATAGGGATGATGAAGAAAGACTTTGTAGTACTTCAGGTGGAGTTTTTAGTGTTCTTGCTCGTTATGTTTTAAATAATAAAGGCAGTGTTTATGGAGCCTATTTAGATAATAATTATCATTTAGAGCATATTAGGGTTACTAGGTTAGAAGATTTAGAAAAAATTAGGGGATCTAAGTATATACAAAGTGATATACATTCAATATTTTCTAAAGTTCAAAGCGATTTGAAAGAGAAAAAAATAGTTTTGTTTTGTGGAACACCATGTCAGATAAGTGCTGTTAAAAGTTATTTGGGTAAAGATTATGATAATCTTTTAACAGTTTCTGTAGTTTGTCATGGAGTTATGAATGAATCAATATTAAAAAAGTATCTTAATGAACTATTAGTTGAATATAATGGAGAAAAAATAGATGAGTTTAAATTTAGAACTAAAGAACACAACAAATGGACTATTTCAAGTGTTAAATATAAATTAGATGGATTAAATGTTATTAAACCATTCACAGAAGATTCTCTTATGAGTTTATATTTGAATGATTTAATATTAAGAAAAGCGTGTTATAATTGTCATTATAAAGGTAATAATAATCAAGCTGATTTAATTATAGGAGGTTTTTGGGGAATAGAAGTTACTATGAAAGACTTTTTTGATCAAAAGGGAGTCTCTTCAGTTTTAGTTAATTCTTTAAAAGGTGAAAATTTTCTTAAGAAGATAAACTTTAGTAAACTTTTAGATACTAGAAAAGCTGATTTTGAGGATATCGTTAAATACAATCCTGCTTTAATAAAAGCAATTGATGTAAAGGTAGAAAGACCTGTTATTTTTAAGAGTTTAGATAATAATAGTTTTAAATGTGTTTATGAAAATTATAAAAATAATAAAGATTTAAAAGTCTTAGAAGAAAAGTTGAGGACACAAATCAATATTGATAAAGAAAAAATAGATGGACTTATATTAGAGAATACACAATTATCTAATAGGCTTAATTCTGTTTTAAATAGTAGACGTTATAAATTTATTGATAAAAGTGCAAACGTTATAAATAAAGTATTAAAAAGGAAATGAGGTAGAGGTATGGATTATAGTAATAGACCAGGAAAGAAAATAGAAAGTATTGGGATATTAAAAAAAGAAGAGAGACCAACTATTAGTGTAATAACTCCCTTTTATAATGGCGGTAGTACTATAGAAGAGACTGCTAATGGATTACTTAGTCAAACATATCCTTTCTTTGAATGGATAATTGTTGATGATGGTTCTAAAGATAAGGAATCACTAAAAAAATTAGAGAAAATTGCTAAACTTGATAAAAGAATAAAAGTATATCATAAAGAAAATGGAGGGCCTTCTATTGCAAGAGATTATGGAATAGGTAAAGCAAGTGAAGATACTAAATATATTTTCTTTCTTGATTGTGATGATATACCAGATAATACAATGTTAGAATACTTGTATTGGACTTTAGAAACTCATGAAGAAGCTTCTTTTGCCTATACTCCTATGATTAATTTTGGAGATAGAGAGTTTATTTGGAATCAATATTTAACGGCAGAAAAAGAGAAGAAAGAGAATCTTATTACTATTAGTTCTTTAATAAAAAAAGATGATTTATTAGAAGTAAATGGTTTTGATATGAAAGGGAAAGCTTTATATGAAGATTGGAATCTTTGGTTAAAATTACTTGCAAAAGATAAAATTCCTATTAAAGTTAATGCTCCTGTTTTTTGGTATAGATGTAATAGTACAGGAGAGTTTTCAAGAGCTAAGAAAAATAATGAAGAGGCAATGAGTTATATTAGAGAAACTGCTAAGAATGTTTCTTCAGATGCTAAAGTTATTCAGTTTCCAAGAGAAGGTAAGAAATATGATACTGTAAAATGCCATAATAATATGGTTTTACCTATGTATAAGAAAAATAATAAAACAAAAATTTTATTTATCTTTCCTTGGTTAGTAACAGGGGGGGCTGATTTATTTAATTTAGATTTAATTAAAAGATTAGATAAAGATAAATATGAAGCGATAGTTTTAACTACTACACCTAGTGAAAATCCTCTTTATCAAGAGTTTTCTAAAGTATGTAGTGAAGTATATGATATGTCAGCTTTTCTTGAAAGAAGTGATTATATTAACTTTACAGATTATATAATTTTATCTAGGAATATAGATTTAGTATTTATTAGTAATACTCATTATGGTTATTATATGTTACCATATCTTAAAAGAAAATATAGTGATATACCATTTATAGATTATATTCATTCTATAGATTTAGCAGATGAAAGAGAAGCTTTTGGTAGATGTTCTTTTGATGTTGATAAGTACTTAACTCATACTTATTGTTGTAATAATTTTACTAAAAATCAATTATTAAATAATTATAATAGAAGTAGGGTTGATACTGTTTATATAGGAACAGATACAGATAAATATAATCCTAAAAAATATTTTAAGGATAAGATGAAAGATAAATATAAGATACCTAAAGATAAGATAATAATATCTTTTATAGCAAGATTATCAGAAGAAAAAAGGCCTTTAATGTTTGTAGATATTGCTAAGAAATTATTAGAGGAGAGAGATGATTTATACTTTGTAATAGCAGGGGATGGTTATTTATTTAATGATGTAAGTAAAGAGATAACAAAAGATTTTAAAATGCTTGGTATGATTAGTGATACAGAAGAAATTTATGCTTTAAGTGATATTACTATTAATTGTTCATCACTAGAAGGGCTTGCTTTAACATCGTATGAGTCTCTTGCTATGAATGTACCTGTTATATCTACTGATGTTGGAGGACAAACAGAACTTATAGATGATAGTGTAGGAGGGGTTGTTCACTATAATAAAGATGCTTCTAAAGATGTATATAATAGTGAGATAATTAATTATTGTAATGAGACTCTTAGAGTTTTAAATGACTTAGATAATATTAAGAAAAATTGTCGTAAGAGAATAGAAGAGAAGTTTAGTTCTTCTAATATGGCTAAGATATTTGCAGAAATATTTACTAATTCTATTAAAGAAGAGAAAAGTAAAAAGATTAGATATATAGATAATGATTATATAGAATATAATCTAGCTTTAGAAACTTTATATAGGGATTATTATTATTACTGTAAGAACTATTATGAACCTAAATATGGTATTGTATATGAAGAAAATAGGGAAAAGCCTATAACTAGAGGGAGATTTTATTATCAAAAACAAAGATTAAGTGAGGTTTTGAATAGAGCTCATGCTAAGAAGGAAGCAGTTATTATACTTAATCTTTTTAGAACAATATATCAAGTGTTATATCATTTAATGTATGTTATAAAATTCTTAATATTATCTATACCTGCTTTCTTTGTTTTGGTTTACAAATTAGTTGTAAGAAATAAAGAAAATTAAGATATTTTCTTTGCTTTAATAATGTTTTTTGATATAATCTTAATGAAACTAAGGATAGGAGGAAAATGATGAAGAAAAGTAAATTAATAATTGGTATTATGGCATTAATGTTTATGGTTTTTTATGTACCTGTTAGTGCTAGTGAATTAGAAGATGATATTGATTCTTATGAAGATTATAGTGTTGAAGACGAGGAGATTATTGAAGAAGAGGCTACAGAAAAAAATGTTAAGCTTTATTTGAGTCAAAATGATGTATCATTTGAGGGTTTACAAACAGATTCTGATGGTAATAAATATTATATAGATGCTAATGGAGAGTTAG
>CAZJKS010000005.1:0-23992 GCA_964546695.1 uncultured Muribaculaceae bacterium
AATCTTCTTTTTCTAATATACTCTGCTATAGTATTATTACATAAAAGACTAAAAAGTTTTTTAGCAGTATAGATATTAACACCTAGAATTCTAGCAATTTTTTCATAGTCTATATCGCTTTCTAAATTATCTTCTATATAGTCTATTACTTTATTTAATTCATGATAAATATTCATAATTATTTACTTTCAGTAAACCAAAGACTATGTAAATTACAATCAGCATAAATTTTCTTATATAATTTATCATAAGGAAAACTTGCTTCTGGTTTATCTCCTACTTTAATATTAATCATACCTTCATATACGGATAGGTGTTTTTCTAAAGCAGCCTCAATAGTATTAGTTTTGCCACAGCATACTAAAGATTCACTCTTATCTTCTAATTTGAAAATAACATTTCCACATTTATTACATACATAAAGTTTCATTAGACATACCTTCTTTTCATATTTATTATAATTTTTATTTATTTTTTTTACAAGATGTAACTAAATTTTCTAATAGACAGGCAATAGATAAAGGTCCTATTCCATTAATTTTAGGTGTATAAGTAATATTATCACTATCTATTAAAGTATCTCCTAGTCCTACATCTATAACAGTTGCATTATCTTTTAACTCACTACTTTTAAATAAATTATTAACACCTGTTGCACTAATTATAATATCACTGTTTTTTAATATACTAACTAAATTTCTAGTCTTAGAGTGACATATACTAACAGTTGCATCACAATTTATTAAATAACTTGCAAGAGGTCTAGAAATATTATAACTTCTCCCTATAATGGTAATATTTTTACCATTTAAAGAGATATTATAAAACTCTAATAGTCTTATAACAGCAAGGACAGTTGAATTTATTATTTTAGGTTTATTTATAAATAAATAATATTGATTTAAAGGATTAATGCCATCTATATCTTTAGATATATTTATTTCTTTATAACAAGTATATTTATCTATATTCTTAGGAAGAGGTTCTACTAATAAAATGCCAGTTATCTTTTTATCATTATTTAATTTATCTATTAAAGAAATAACTTCTAAAGTATTAGGGTTATCTAACTTATAATGTTTAAAATCAATATTAAGTTCAAGACATTTATTTATTAGTAACTTACAGTACATAGATTCATTAAAACTAATTATTGCAAGATTAACTTTCTTTTCATTTAAAGTTCTTTTTATTTTATTAAGTACTTCTTTTTCTAAAGTACTACAAACTAAGACTCTATTCATGGTTTTTAATCTCTTTTACTAAGAAATCATCAGTCATTCCTGCAATAAAATCTATAACCCATCTTTTAATGTTAGTAGTATCTAAATAACATTTATCTTGATGATTCAAAAATATCTTATAAATAATACTTTCTTTATTATTAGACTTTATATCATCTAAATATATGTTATATAGTTTATTAATACCAATTTCATAGTAATTCAATTCTTCTTTAGTCATAGAATATTTATAAATATTATCATTATTAAAGTTTTTTAAAGCAAATAAAGCTTTATAAACTCTATCACTCATCTTAATATATGGTTTATCTATACTTTCATTAATAATATCTAAAACAATAGTATTAACTATGTCTTTATTATTATCACCTAAAACTTCTCTAATACTTTCTGGTATATCACTTCTTTTAAATCTATCTATCATAATAGCATCTTCTATATCTCTACCAATATAGCCAATAATATCACTAATTCTAACTACACAGCCCTCTAAAGTCATAGGACGATATTTTTTAGACTTCTCTAAGTCTTTATAACTTTCATTATATTCTCTTAAGAATTCCTCTTTATCTTTCTTCATAGGCTCATATATAGGACTTAACATTTCTCCATTATGAGTCATAATACCATCTAGGGTTTGGAGGGTTAAATTAAGTCCAGCACCATCTTTTGAGATGTACATATAATATCTAACACCTTGAATATTATGGGCAAAGTACTCTCCTAATTCTTTTAAAGATAATCTATTTAATATTGCTTCTCCTGTATGTCCTAAAGGGGTATGCCCAATATCATGTCCTAAAGCAATCGCTTCAATTAAATCTTCATTTAAATTTAAAGCTCTACCTATTGTTCTTGCTATTTTACTAACTAGTTGAACATGAGTAATTCTTCTACTTACATGATCATTATCATTAAAAGTATATACTTGTGTCTTATTTAAGTATCTTGTATATGATAGTGAATGTATTATTCTATCTATATCATGAAAAAATGGTGGTCTAATATCTTCTTTAGCATCTTTAAATCTAATAGCATCACTACTTTTAGTAGCATAAGTACTTAAATCTTTTTCTTTTCTTAAAAAATTCTCTTTAGCTTTCTTAAAATTATCCATATACTACGCCTTCTTTCTTACTAATAATTTTTCATCTTGTCTTTTTTTCGTTTCTAAAAAGCTATTAAATTTATCTTTATCATAATATTTAAGTTTCAGCTTTTCTTTTGTTTTTCTATAACATACTATATTTTCTTCTTTATAAAACTCTACTTTATTTTCTTCTTTAAAATCATCTTCATTTAAATATAGATGCTCAGTATAATTAGCAATATTTATTTTTCTACTTTCATCTTTCTTTGACTTTACCATGACAAAATTATTAAAGCCATCTAACTCTTCATATCCTTTTTTAGTTTTAGATACAATTATTTTGTCTAATAACTTAAATTCTACTTCTTTACAAACAAAATCTTCGGCAAGCATAAGATAAACTGGAACAATATAATATTCTTTAGCACTCATAACTACTTCTCCTTACTATTTACTCTTTTTAATTAATCTTATCATAGAATAAGGAATAAGTCTCCTTTTAAATGGTAGTTTTAATATTTCTTCAGGATGTCTTGCAACATCTATTTTCTCATTATCTTCATTATAGATAACCTCTATTTTATAAGGATAAATCTCTCCTGTTGGTGTAAATATCTCTACTTCATCACCTACTTTAAAGTAGTTACGTTCTTTTAAGATGATAGATTTCATTTCTTCATCATAATCTATTATAAGTCCTAAATACTCTTGATTAGATACTTCTTGTCTTCCTGTATAGTACTGGTCAGTTACATCTGCTAAGTGATTAAAGTACTGAGTTGTTGTATCACGATTAGCGACAGAGTCAAGTCGTTTTTTGTATTCTTTTAGTTTATCATTAGTTAAAGTCTCATCATAAATACTATCTATTAAGAAACGATAACTACCAATAACTGTAGCAAGGTAATAAAGACTTCTCATTCTTCCTTCTACTTTCAAGGAACTAACACCAATATCTATTAAGTCTTTAATATATATAGCCATATTTAAGTCTTTAGTAGCAAGGCTAAATTTATCACTATCTTCATAATCAAAGGCAAAACGACATACTTGAGCACAACCACCTCTATTAGCATCTCTATTAGTAACATAATTAGATAAAGCACATCTACCACTAAAACAAGTACACATAGCGCCATGAATAAAGACTTCTGTTTCTAGATTAGAGATACTTGATATTTCTTTTATCTCATCTTTAGATAATTCTCTTGCAAGGACAACTCTTTTTGCTCCTAAATCTCTATAAAAAATAGCAGCTTCTTTATTAGTAATAGAGTCTTGTGTAGATATATGTACTTCTATCATTTTATAGTTATCTATTATATATTTAGCAAGATATAAATCACTAACAATAAAAGCATATATGCCACAGTCTATAACTTCTTTAATATATTTATCCATACCTATTCTATCTTTATCATGAAAGACAATATTAGTAGTTATATATACTTTTTTATTTAAGTTATGAGCGAAAGAACAACCTTCTTTTAGTTCATCTAAACTAAAATTAGTAGCATTAGCTCTTAAACTAAACTTTTCTCCTCCTACATAAACAGCATCAGCACCATATAGTAAGACTACTTTAAGACGTTCTAAATCTCCTGCTGGTGCTAGTAACTCTATTTTTTTCATAACATCACTACTTTCTTAAATCATATATGACTTGCAATAAAATCTACTACATCATCTTCATTAACTTCAATAAGTTTCATATCTTCATCTGTAACATCTGTAAAATATTTATCTAGTTTTTTATATTTAGATATAGTATTTAATGGATATCCAGGATTAATTTTATCACTAGGATTATCTACCATATAAAAATCATCTTTAAACCAAGTATAAGTAGCTTCATCTCCTTTTTCATTGATAACTGCTAAACCATATATCCATTTACAATCTATTCTACCATCTACACCATACTCTTTTACTAGACTAGTATAATAATCTATCATCTCTTCATCTGTTAGAGTCTTACCATTAACACGTCTTACAAATAAGCCTGGTTGTTTATCTTCAGGAACTCCTTCCATATATAGTGTATCATCCATACCCATACAAGGCTTCTTTGTCAATCTATAACACTCTCTTGCCTTTATTAAAGCATTTTCAATAGCTGTGTTTCCTTTTTCTTCTACATCTAATTTCATATTTATATCTTTTAAAGATAATACTTCTATTCCATATTTTTTTAATCCTTTACTAAACCTTTTAGATTTAGATTTATTAGTTGTTGCAAAAATAATTTGTTTCATTAAAATACCTCCTACTTTACTTTATAAATAGTCTCTCTATATAAGAACCCTCTATTATGTCCTGCTAAAGAATCTATTTTTTTCTTATTAAAATTAACAAAAGCATTAATTAATTCTTTATACTGATTACTATCATAATCTCCTTGTTCTATTATTCCATAGTTAATATTAGATTCTAATTCTTTATATACATTACTTAAGTTAAGACGTTTATTATAAAAGAAAGTTGTTCCATTACTATCTTCTTTAACTATAAACTCTTGTCTACTTTTAGGCTCTTTAATAGTAATTAAATCTTTTTTACTTTTATTTTTATTTATAAAATAACTAGTAAGCAAATTTCTTCTAGACATAGCGACTACTGGATTACCAAGTAGTAAAATAAATAACTCACTCTTAGTATTGTTTCTTATTGTTAAAATCTCTTCTTTAGTTATCTCATTAGATAGGTATGCTCCTTTTACTCCTATATTATAATATAGATTAATAGTATCACTATTAGTAACCATAAAAGTGCCATTATAAATTAAATTAATGTTTATTTTATTTTCTTTAATAAGATTAAGTATTGCTAAATCATAAAAGAAAACTCCATCTACTTTTATCTTTTCTAATTCTTTTAGAATATTAAGTAGTTTATCTAATTCATTATTAAATATCATTTTATTAATAACTACATAGATAAGTTTATTAGTACTTGTTTTATATTTATTAATATCAGAAATACTATAATATTTAAAATAATCAACAGAATAGTCTTCTAATGGTAAGATAAGTCCATCTAGGCCATTATCTAGATATTCTAAATAGTTATTATCATTAATTACTCCTAAAAGTTTCATACTACCAGTCCTTTACTTAACATTTTAACATAAATATAACTAGGAAAAAAGAGGACATTTATTCTTCCTCTTTATCATCTAACTTAACAAGTACTTCTCTTGGCTTTGAGCCATTAGCAGGTCCAATGATACCTCGTTCTTCTAATAAATCTATAATACGGGCTGCTCTATTGTATCCTACTTTAAATCTTCTTTGTAGAAGAGAAGCACTAGCTTTACCTGTTTCTATAACAAATTCTACTATTTCATTATATAAAGGATCATCATATTCTTCTGTTTGGTCCATATCTTCTTTTTGGGAAGCTGATTTTTCTATATCACCTTTTAAATCCATAAAGGTTTGATCATACTCTGCTTTTTGTTGTTCAATGGTATAATCTATTACTCTTTTTATCTCATCATCAGAAATAAAGGCTCCTTGAATACGTTCAGGAGATGCTTCTCCCATTGGTAAGAATAACATATCACCTTTACCAAGTAATTTTTCTGCTCCTGTCATATCAAGAATAGTACGTGAATCAATACTACTAGATACTGCAAAAGAAATACGACTTGGTATATTTGCTTTAACGACACCTGTAATTACATCAGTTGATGGTCTTTGGGTAGCGATAATTAAATGAATTCCAGCAGCCCTAGCCATTTGGGTAATTCTCATAATAGATGCTTCTACATCTTTACTTGCAACTAACATAAGGTCAGCAAGTTCATCTATTATTACAACAATAAATGGCATTTTCTTAAGTTGTTCCTCAGGTGGTAATGTTTTATTTTTCTTTTCAACATAATCATTATATGTTGCAATATTTTTAGTTTTTGTCTCACTAAAAGTATCATAACGTCTTTCCATTTCAGAGACGATTTTAGCAAGTGCTACTGATGCTTCTTTAGGATCAGTTACAACTGGTCTTAATAAATGGGGAACTCCATTATAACCAGATAATTCAACCTTTTTAGGGTCAACCATAACAAGTTTTACTTCATCAGGTTTTGCTCGCATTAAAATAGAACATATAATACCATTTATACAAACAGATTTACCACTACCTGTTGAACCTGCTACTAATAGATGAGGGGTTTTGTTAATCTCACACCAAATAACATTACCCATGATATTTTTACCTAAAGGACAAAGTAATTTAGATGAATCAAGTGATTTAGGTATTTTTTCTAAGACTTCTCTAAATGATACTGAAGCAGTCTCTTTATTGGCAATTTCTATACCTACAGTATTTTTACCAGGAATAGGTGCTTGAATTCTAACATCTTTAGTAGCTATTGCTAGAGCTATTTCTCTATGAATCGATAGTAGCTTACTAACTTTTGTTCCTGAGTGAAGTTCTAACTCATATTGAGTAACTGTAGGTCCAATATGTACTTCTACTACTTTACCTATGATATTAAAATCTTTTAATACTTTTTCAAGTAATTCTATATTTTTTTCAATTAAACTTTGATTAACACTATTTTTCTTTTTCTTAGGAGTATCTAATATATTAATAGATGGCAATACATAATTATGTTTAATAGAAATTTTACTTTCATTTTCTTTAATATTAGATGTATCTTTAGTATCATCATGAACTTTTGCTTTAGTTAACTCATCTATACTAGATATAACAATTTTTTTATCATCATCTTTTACCTCTCCTATGGCAGCTTCTTCAGTTCCAGTAATAATTGGTTTCTTATTACTTTTTTCTTCATCCATAACTTTCTCTTTACTAGGAAATTTTTCTTTAGCCTTTTTAGCTTTATCTTTTATAAAGTCAACAATAGAAAAACCTGTAAATAAAGTAAGTCCTAAAACAATTAAAGTCCATGAAATTATTTGCATACCTCTATAGGAAAATAATAACATAAATAAGACACCAAAAGTACAACCAATAATACCTCCACCAATAGCATTAGGTCTTGCTCCTTTCATAATATCAGAAAAAGAATCAATTAGTTGATTTACAGTTTCACTAAATACTTTTACGGCATTACTATCATTTTGTAAAATAAAATTTTCATGCATTAAAACTAATATTCCTATTAATAAAAGATAAATACCTAGCATTTTAGTAGTGAATAAATTAGGCCATTCTCTATTTATAATTAGGTATGCTCCAAGTACTAAAAGTACTACTAATAAAACATTATAAAATACCCCTACAAGAAAAACTGAAAAGGATGCTATGATATTACCAACAGGTCCATATCTACCTATACCAAGTATAGCTGCTAAAACAAGTAAAACTCCATATAGTTCGGTTGAATGAGCAAAACCTTTTTTAGTTTCTTTTTTCTTTTTCCTTTTTGCCATAAAAACACTGCCTTTCATATCTTCACAAACATAGTATAACAAAACTAAAGAATAATTTAAAGAGATTGTCGCTCATTTGACACTTTTATTTTATTTAAAATATCCATAATTTCATAAAAGACTTCATGACTATTGTCTTTTTTCTTAGTCATATCATCTTCTATAAAGTCATTAATTTCTTTTAAGACTAAATCTATATTACTTTTATTAATTCTATTTCTAATTAACTGTAGACAAGTATTTTTATAGCCTCTTAACATAATACCTGCTAGAGCTTTATAATATGACTTTTCAGATAATTTAGACTTTATCATTTCTCTTTTCATAGTTGGAATTTTTGGATGTCTATTTTCTAGTAATATATTATAATTAGCCTTTATCTAAGATATTAAAAGAATAACATATAAGCATAGTATATAACAAATACTAAAAGCATAATGATACCCTCTTTTTTACTAACTTCTCTTTCACTTCTTGCAAAGATAAATAAAAGAAATGATGATAAGAAAACTGCAAAGATGTCAATGAAACCAAATCCTTTTAAAACAATGTCTCCAAAAATAAGAATAGGAAGTCCTAAGACTATACATATATTAAATATATTAGTGCCAATAATATTACCTATAGCCATATCAAACTCTCCTTTTTTGGCACTGATTACAGTCATTGTCATCTCAGGTAAGCTTGTACCAATTACAATAGCAGTCATAGTAATTACTTTTTCACTAATATTTAAAGAACTAGCGATAGCTTTAGCAGATTCAATAATTATATCACTACTATAAATAATTAAAATAATAGTAATAATTAATAAAACAATAGATATAATTGTACTATATTTTCCTTTGTCATCTTCGTCTTCTTTTTTATTGCGTTTAAATAACATACCTACTAAATATAATACAAACATAGAAAATAATAAGATTAGAATAAAACCATCACTTCTAGAGAAAGTATTATCTGTAACAGGATTAAATACTGTATCTAGCATTAGAAAAGCAAAGGCTGTAGTTACTATTAAAAGTAATGGCAATTCCTTTTTAACAGTAGCATGTCTTACTTTAATAGGTCTTATAAAACTAGCTAGTCCTATAATTAGAAAAACATTTACAATACAACTACCTATAACATTGGCAAAAGCCATAACTCCATCACCATTTGCAACACTTCTAAAAGAAATAGCAATTTCTGGAGCACAAGTTCCAAATGATACTATAGTAAGAGCGATTAATATTTTAGGGACTTTAAGCTTTAAAGCTAAAGAGGATGCTGCATCTACTAAAACATCTGATGATTTAACTATAATTATAAAACCTACTATTAATAAAACTATATCTAAAAACATGATGACACTACCTTTCTATATTATTAGTATATAACATTTTAAACGCTACTTCAAATAAAAGACATTTAGTTTACATTAATATTATTAACAAAGAAAATAATTTTATAAATAGTCATTTAATTTAATTGGCAATTTCTATAAATACAAAAAATATTTTTTTTGAATTAAATATTTATTTGTTGTACAGACGTTATTTTATTACTATAATGCCTATATTTTTCTTAAGTGATTTTAATATAATTTTTTGATAAAATAATGTTAGAGGAGTAAAGAGTCATGAAGAAGTATAGAGATTATTTAAATAAAAATCACGATTTTGATAAAAAAACTATGTTAGGAATATTTTGTTTAATAATAGTAATATCTGGAATGTTTGGTTGGTTTTATGAAGTAGTGTTTTATTATTTTAACAGTGGTATGAAAGAAGTATACTTTAGAGGAGGTAACTTCTTACCTTGGATCAATATTTATGCTATTGGGGCAGTTTTAATATATTTTTTAACTTATAAAAAAAGAAAAAATCCCCTATTTGTATTTTTAGTAAGTGTAATCTCTACAGGAATATTAGAATATATCGCTGGATATTTTATGGAATATATTATGCAAGTAAAATGTTGGGATTATAACAATGAAATATTAAATTTTGGTAATATTAATGGTTATGTGTGTCTTAGAAGTGTTTTAGTTTTTGGAATTTCTGCTTTATTACTCATGTATGTAATCGTTCCATTTTGTTTTTATCTAGCAAAAAAGATACCAAAAAAAGTATTTTTAATAATAAGTTATACAATTTGTGGTATCTTCTTATTTGATGAGTTATATAATTTAATATTTGCTAATCTATTAAATCTACCTAGAGCATCAGAAGTTTATAAAGAATTGGGATTTAAATATTTATATTTTTGAGCAAAATTTATTAATATTATAAAGTTTATATATCTATTTACTTTCTTTTAACATCTTTTCTACTAAACCATCTATATCAGCAAAGAATAAATTAGTTCCTCTTTTTTTTAAACCTAACATATTTTTAAACATTCCTTTGATTTCTTTTTGTAAATTAGTAGAAACTTTTAAAGGTACTCCATCAACAGTATGTACATGGTCAATATATTTTTCTATGGTAGGAAAAGCATTTTGCAATAAAATGACAGCAGCATTACCAGCAATTTCTCTAATTATTATTGTATTGCAAAAACCATATTTTTTTATTTTCTTATCAATTATTTTTTGATACTTTTCTACTTTAGAACTTATAGGAATAAACCATAGTATATTTTTATCTTTAATTGTAAAATATGTTGGTCTTCTCTTTCCTCTTTCATGATTTTGCATCAGATTATCATCGTTAGCAACATCAAAATATTCATCTTTAATATGATATAAATAACCCGTTTTAACTTTCATTTTACAAACACCCCCAATAACAAATATGATATGTAATTTAAATATACTAAATTATACTTATGTTCGTCAATACATAAATTCATTTTTAAATTATAATATACAAAACAAAACTTCACCAGAAATGATGAAGTCTCTAACATTTTCAACCAGGATTATTTATTAGTCGCACCACCTGGAAGCGAAAAACATTGTCAACTGGAATCATTTATTAATCGCACCATCCAGAAGCGAAAAACATTTTCGAGACGAGGTAAGAAACTAAATAACTAGAATCTATCTCATCTGTGCTATAAATATACTATTTTTTTATAAAAATGTCAACTTAGTATACAATAATAATTTATGCATATCTAAAAAAAATATAACAATTGTTTATTAAAAAAGCTCCGGAAAATACTACTTGATTTTATTTTTCTTTAGCTCTTTTTATTATTTTATATATTAAAATTTAATTAATAAAATATTCTTTATATATTTTGTTATATCTATCAAGTAATTCCTTATTTAAATTTCTTGAATTAAATAATTTTTTTAATTCCTCATAATACCATTTTAGTTCTTTTAAATTATTACATTCAGTAATTAGAGAATCTTTACCCTTTTTTAAGTACAAATCATAATCTGATACTAAATTCTGTAATTTATCTGCAAGTTCTACATTAAGTAAATCATCATCTAAAGTTTTTAATTTATCAATAAATGCTCTTTTTCTTTTAGTATAATCACTTATACTTTTATCTTCACTTAATGATAGAATGCCATCTGCTATTTTCTTTCCATATTTTTTTAATATATCATTATACGTATAATTAGTATCTTCTATAATATCATGAAGATATCCTATATAAACGATATCTTCATCACAACCAATATTTTTTAGCATAATACCAACCATAATACTATGAAATGCCGTATCAATATCTTCTTTAATTCTCTTCATTCCTTTAAATGCTATAAAGACAAAATGAATTATATCCTCTTCCTTAGTATACATATTAATTTTCATCTCCATATAAGCGATATGGATTATCTTTAGTGCCATCACCACTAATAATGCCAACATTAGACTTTAAATTTATTGATGGTCTAACACCATTAGCTACCTCTTTACTACAACTACTTATATTACCACTATTATCAATACAAGCGATATTAGAACTATCATATGGGGTAATAGTCCACCATGAAGTATTATTGTTTAAATAACTTGTACTATTTTCATAACTCATTTGATATTCATAAGTATTTAGTAAACCTACTATATCTGTTACGGTTGTTGATCCACTTGGCTTTGTGATATTACCTAATTCAGTATTATTAGTTGAAGTATCAAAAGAAGCATCTAATACTAAATAGTTTTCATAATTATTTAAGTTACTTAAGAAACCATCAACTGTTACATCATTTAACCAACTTTCAATATAACTTGATGAGAAAGTACTGTTATTCTCATCAAAAATAAGGGTATTTACATTCTCATCAGTTACTAATTTAACGGTTTTATAACTATTATTAACAGATATAACTCGCCATAAAATATTACTGTATAAAACATAATTATTTGGACTTTCTCCAGTTATGAATGTATTAGTTCCATCATCATAAGTATTACCACTTGTTAGATTATCAAGAATACTTGCAACTTGAATTCCTGTATATTCTGTAAATAAATGGCCATCTTCTGGTAAAGATAAATCATTATAATCTAATCCTACTTGTACTCCTAAAGTAATATTTGTATCATTATTAGAGTTATTCTCTACTCTTATCGTATAAATATTAACAGAGCCACTAGTACCAGTTTTCTCTAAATTTATTCCCACTTCACTCGGGGGAGTATTAACACCATCACTTGTTAGATAATTTACACTAACACCATCTTCTAAATTACCTACATAATAAAAATTAAATCTTGCTTTTATATTATTAGGATTACTTAATGTAATTTCAAATTCTTTTGTTGTATTAGCAGGTATAACTAATGTATTACCTTCTTCTCCATCGATACTTAAACTATATACTAAATTACCTGTAACAATACTAATAGCATTATCTTGTTCTTTAGAAACTGTAAACATAGCATAAGAAAAATAGCCACCTATTAATATTAGACAAATGATACTTAATATTAAAATATAAAATTTAGATATATCTAACTTCATTATTTTATTTAGTTTAGATTTCATACACTCACCTATCCTTATATAAAAATAATAACACAAAGTGTGTTATTATTAAAGTATTTTTAAAACTTATCTTGTCAATCAAAGTAATTTATTAACATAGCTTTTTTTACTTTTTTTAAGGTTTCATTTGCTTTTTCATTAGCTTTTTTACTACCTTCTTTTAAAATATCATATACTAAGTCAAGATGTTCTTCATAGTATTTTCTTTTTTCTCTTATAGGTTCTAATACTTCTTCAATTACTTCATATAAAAACTTCTTAACTTTAACATCTCCTAGGCCACCTTTTTCATAGTGAGCTTTTAATTCATCTAAATTTTTATATTCAGGTAAATACTTTTTAAAATGTTCATCTGTTACTAGGGCTTCTAAATAAATAAATACTGTATTATTTTTTGTATCTCCTTTATCTTCTACTCTTATATGATTAGGATCTGTATACATATTCATAACTTTCTTTTTAACAGTATTACTATCATCTTTAAGATAAATACAATTACCTAATGATTTACTCATTTTAGCTTTACCATCTGTTCCTGGTAATCTTCTACATACTTCATTATCAGGAATAACTGCCTCTGGTTCTATTAAAGTTTCTTTATAAATATTATTAAAACTTCTAACTATTTCTCTTGCTTGTTCTATCATAGGTAGTTGATCATCCCCTACTGGTACTATATTAGCTTCAAAAGCAGTTATATCAGCAGTTTGACTAATTGGGTAATTTAGAAATCCTACGGGAATACTACTACCAAAATTTTTTTGATCTATTTCACTTTTTACAGTAGGATTTCTTTTTAATCTTGCTAATGTTACTAAGTTCATATAATACATAGTAAGTTCAGATAGAGCAGGTATTAGACTTTGAATAAATATGGTTACTTTAGATGGATCTAGTCCTATTGACAAATAATCTATGGCAACTTCTATGACGTTGTCTCTTACTTTTTTAGGATTTTTAAAATTATCAGTTAGTGCTTGAACATCAGCGATAAAAACATACATTTCATCATAATTACCTTGATTTTGTAATTTTATTCTATTTCTTAGGGAACCTACATAATGTCCTATATGTAAATTACCTGTAGGTCTATCTCCTGTTAAAATAATTTTTTTCATGTTATCACTTCTTTCTTAATACTAACTATTTTAACATGATTTATCTTTTTTGAACAAGGTATTTATTTTCAGCTTTTTTTAGAACATAACAATTATCATAAACTTCAATATCTAAATAATCAACAGGAATAATTTCATTTCCTTCTTCATCGATAATACCATATAAGGTAGTATTGTTTTCTTCTTTGCTAACAAGATATATATTATCATAGTCTGTAGTTAAGATAGAACTATAAACATTTTCTGTTATTTTATTACTATTTGCATCTATTATATAAGCATCACTTTCATCATCTAAGACTATGAAATGATTATCATCAATAATTTCAATACTTACATATTCTAAAGGAATAACTTCTTCAAAAGATGTATTAACAACTCCTTTTAGTCCATCTAAGTTTACTACAGCTAGGGCATTATTATTAAAATCAGTAGTACCTTCATAATCATATTGATAATCAACAACTAGATTCTCAAATTCATCAATATATCCTATCTTATTATCAGCATTCATAACTAAAGCTAGGCCGTTATAGAAAGGATTCATATAAGTATAACTATTAGTTAAAGTTCTTAAATTACCAGTACTAACTTCATACATATAAAATGTATTTGTAGTGTCTGTTAGATATATAATACCACTTTCATAATACATAAAATCCATATTAGAAAGACTATCTATTTTAGAAAGACTATTAGTATATAAATATATTTCTTTTGTATTATCTATAGTACAAAAGACAAGAAAATTAGAAGAAGAGCTATCTTTAGTAACTGTAAGGTTATCATAAATAGGTTCTAATAAGACATCTCCTGCCTCATTAATTAATCCTGCTCCATCATTAGTATATACAATGTAATATGAAGGAACATCATCAATTGTTGAAATATCATTATAGGTAGTATTTAAAATATTGTTTCCATTTATATCGGCAAGATAATAATCTCCATCTTCTAAAACTATTAAAAGATTATCATTAATAATATTTATGTAATCAAAACTAGCTTCTAAAATTACATTCTCATTATTATCAACTATACCTACTTTATCATTAGAATCAGTATAAGGGAAGAGATTATTATAAGCAGAAAACATACTTAAATCAATCTCTTCATCAATCATCATGCTAGTAGTAATAGGATATTTAAGACTTATAATTTCTTTGCCATTTGTATTAATATATCCTACATTTTCTCCATCACTAACAGCAATATAATTATTGCTTTCTTCACCGATATACTTATAATTTAGATAATTGCCATTAAGGGCATGATAAACTATAAATATTATTCCCGTTATAATAAGTAAAACTGCTATTATTGTAAGAACCAAGGCTTTTATTCTTTCTTTTCTCATAAATTCCTCCATTAACTAGTAATTTTAAATGTATCTAAAACATAACTTGATGTTTTAAATCTAAATTTAGTAGTAGAACCATCAACAATTATTCTATAAGTACCAGCACTCCAGTCTGAAACATCTACTGTGTATGTTTTATTAATTACATTTGTTCCAGGACTTGTCCATAATGGAGTACAATCTATATCAAAGGTGGCTAGTGTCTTAACACATGTATTACTAGAATTTGCAATACAAAGTGTATTTGTCTGTCCTTGATAACATGATGTTTCAGTATTATTCATATGAAGTTTTATTGTAAATGAGACTGTTAAATCTGATTTTTTTACATTTGAAACGTATAAAGTATTATATTGTCCTGAACTACACTGACTACGAGTAGGTACATTTTGGTCATTAGGACATACATAGTAACTACTATTTAATATAGAAACTGACTTAGAAGATTTTAATACATATTGTTGGTAATAGTAACCATAACTGTTTTCAGGACTCTTACTTTGTTTATTTCCTGCTAAGTCATAGGCTCTAGTATAGAAAGTATAAGTACCGTGTCCTGATAATGTGTAGCATATTTCTTTACTTGTCGAGTTAATGCTTGAATAACTTAACTTCGTTAATCGTGTACCTGATGTTGATGGAGTATATACTTGTACTATTGCAGAGTCGAGTCCAACTGAATCATTGATAGTAGCACATACTTTAAGACTAGATTTTTCATAAGTACCACCTGAATAATTGTAAGTTACAGTCGGTGCTGTTCTATCGAGTTTAATAGTATAAGTTTTGGTTGTGGTATTTCCTACAGCATCTGTTGCCACAAATTCAATGGTTGTTGTGCCTTGAGCATTAATATTTCTTGTTGTTTTTGATACATAACCATCAGTATTAGTTGAGGCTCCTGTTACTTTATATGAGATAGTACAATCACTAGCACTCGAACAACTTCCCCTTGCTACAACATAACCATTATACCATGTATTATTACTGTAACTTGATAGAGAACTAATATCTGAACTATCATCTAAGTCTGTACTGTTTTTCTTTTTCTTTAAAGTTACTGTTAAGGTAGGTTTACTACGAGATAATTTGATAGTATAAGTTCGCTCTGTAACATTTCCTGCTTCATCAGTTGCCCTAAAGGTTACATAACTTGTACCTTCAGCATTTATATTTCTAGTATCTTTTTCGACAAAGCCATCAGTATTAGTTGAGGCTCCTGTTACTTCATAAGAGATTGTACAATCACCATTATCATCACTACAACTTCCCCTTATTACAACATAACCACTATACCACGTATCATTTAAGTAATCTTCTAAATCGCTAATATCATCATCAGTAGTTAAGTCTGTACTATCGGTTTTCTTTTTGGAAATTACAGATAATTCTGGCCCTGTTTTATCTATTATATATTCTTCAGTAGCAGCAGTACATGAATTACCATTAGAATCATAAATAACAGCTTTAACTTGATGGGTACCTTCTGTATTTAGAACTATATTAGAAATAGTATTACCAATATATGAGTTAATTAGTTCATATTCTCCTCCATCAGTTCTTTTACTAATTTCTACTCGATATGTATCACTTGGTAGAGTAAAATTAATAGAGATATCTTCGTTAGTTATAACACCTGCATCAGTGCTACTTGTTATTTGAACAGTACTACAATCTATTCCTTCATATACTGAATATTGTCCTGATTTTCTTGTAGCAGTATTACCACTACTATCAATAGCATATCCAGTTATTGTATAAAGACCAAGTTCTGTTAATTCTATTTCTATATCACCAGTATATGTTTGATAAGTACTATCGTAGTATGTATCTCCATCTTTAGTTATTACATAGCGATAACTTGCTACTTCGCTATTATCTGTAATTTTCATAGTAACTGTTATAGAATCTTCAGATGATTTTTTGTTAGGACTAAAACTAATAGTTGGACTTGACTTATCGCCAGTTGTCTCATATGTATTACATATTAATGTTGCATAATACTGATAGTCTTGATCTGTTATCTTTTGGGCAGTTACACCACTTGTTGTTCTATTACACTCATTACCATCTTCATCTACTATAGGGTCTATATAATTTTCATCAATTAATGTTTCTAGGGTTACAAAGCTAACTTCACCTATTTCTTTTGGAAGTTCACTCCTATGATCAGCATAGTATTCTCTACCTGCTAATACAAGCATATTTTCTTGAGTTTGATAATAGTTTTCATTACCACTATTTAAAATGCTACTAACACTTATATATGCGATAGTTACTAATAGTCCTAGTATTATAATAGTTGCAAGTAATTCTATTAATGTAAAGCCTTTATTCTGCCTTTTCATTTTAGCACCACCCTATTTTATTTATTTTAACCTTATTTCAATTATAAAGTAAATAGAGTTAAATTGCTAGTAATAAAATTAAAAAATTAAAGAAAATGTAAACTACAACATATTTTTTTTATTCTATCATAATATTTATTAGGTGATACTTAAATGAGTTATTTAAAAAGATTAGGTAAGTTTATCTTAATTTCTGGTATTTGTATAATTGTTTTGGGGATTATATTAAATACTTTGTACTTTTTTGATATTATATCTAGTAATATATATAATATTATGAAATTAATTATTGTTCTTGGAACGTTATTTGTAAATGCTTTATTATTTGGAAAAAATAGTAAAGAGAATGGTTTTATTCTTGGTTTAAAACTTGGGGCAATATATTTAGTTTTTATGATTATTGTTAAGCTTGTAGTTAGTAGTAGTTTTGATAAGAGGACTTTTTTATATAGTTTAATTATTCTTCTAGTAACTAGTATAGGTTCTTTTAGTGGTATTAGGAAAAAAAAGAAATAAAGTTAAGATAAGATATCTTCTAAATACTTTATTTCTTTTTTGGTTACTCTTATTTTATTTTTTAGCGATTTTGGTAAAGCTTTAAGTAATGAATTTTTAGTTTCTAATATGCTTTTGTAATATTCTTTAGTAAGATTATCTTTCTTAGTCATTAAAATAGGCCCTAAAAATAATTTTTTATAAGAATAGTATTTTCTTCCTTTTTTAAAGACTAAGATTAGATAAATGATGTTTTTTTCTTTTACTAAAACTTCATTATCTATATAATATCCTAATTTCAATAATTTTCTTTTGACTGCATCACTATAATTATTAGGAGATAATATTAAAGTATTAATATTTTTTAAATAGTATTTGTTTTTGTCTAATATTTTATTAATATTAAGTCCCCCCATACCTGATATAGTAATGGTATTTATTCCTTCTTGATATGAGTCTAAGCCTTCTGCTTCAATTAATTTAATTTTATCCTCTACTTTATAAAATTTAATATTATCTAAAGCTTTTTTTAATGGTCCACTTTTATTATCACTAGCGACTGCTTTATTTAGGCCTTTTTCTTTAATGAGATAAATAGATAAAAGAGCATGATCACAACCTATATCTAGAGGATAAGAAGATGGTGGTACTAAATTCCCAATAGTCTTTAATCTTTCGTTTATTTTCATTTAATCTGTTAAAAAGTCCTTTAATTTACGTGATCTAGAAGGATGTCTTAATTTCCTTAGAGCTTTCGCTTCTATTTGTCTGATTCTTTCTCTTGTTACACCAAATATTTGACCTACTTCTTCTAGTGTTCTACACTGTCCATCATCTAAACCAAATCTAAGTCTTAATACTCTTGCTTCTCTTTCTGTTAATGTTGCTAAAACACTAGTAAGTTCTTCTTTAAGCATCTCCTCAGTAGTATATTCTTCTGGACCTATCATACTATCATCTTTAATAAAGTCCCCTAAATGAGAATCATCTTCTTCACCAATAGGAGTTTCTAGGGCAACGGGATCTTGACTTATCTTATAAACTTCTCTTACTTTCTCTACCGGCATTTCTAGTTTAGCAGCTATTTCTTCATCTGTTGGTTCTCTATTAAGTTCTTGGGTAAGTTGTCTTTGAACTCTAGCTAGTTTGTTAATTGTCTCAACCATATGAACTGGCACTCTAATAGTTCTTGCTTGATCAGCGATAGCTCTTGTAATAGCTTGTCTTATCCACCATGTAGCATAAGTAGAGAATTTGTAACCTTTAGTTGGATCAAACTTTTCAACTGCTTTCATAAGGCCTATATTTCCTTCTTGGATTAAATCAAGAAAAAGCATACCTCTACCGACATAACGTTTAGCGATTGATACTACTAGACGTAGATTAGATTCTGCAAGTATTCTTTTAGCTTCTTCATCCCCTTCTACGGCTCTTTGAGCATATTCAAACTCTTCATCGCTTGTTAAAAGAGGAATTCTACCTATTTCTTTTAAATACATTCTAACAGGATCATTTATCTTTATGTCTTTAGACATAGTTAAATCTTCTGATTTAGTATGTTCTGTAATTTCTTCGCCACTAGCTTCATCATTTCCATCTTCTGATACTACATCAATTCCTGTTGCTACTAGTGCATTATATAAATCATCTAAGGTATCACTATCTACTTCTAACCCTTTTAGTTCATTAGCTAATTGCTCATAAGTAATAAACCCTTGTACTTTTCCTAATTTAATTAGTTTTTCTTTTCTTTCTTCCATTGTTTTTATTTCTTCTACCATTTAACTCTCCCCTATTCTTAGTTTTCTAATCTCTTCAGCATATTGAACTTGTTTTATTGGATCTTTCTCTTCTCTTATTTTTGTTTCTAAATTATTGATTGTTTTTTTTAAGTTATATTCTCTTATAACTTCAATATAATCGGTTAATTCTTCATCAGTAAGAGTTGTTTTTAAATCAAGTTCTAATACTTCGTTTAAGAGATTTAGCAACTCCTCTTTAGGTGTTATGTAAGTATAAAAATCAGCTTCATTAATAAATCCATATTTATGATAAAAATAAACTATTTCACTTTCTAATGCTCTTAGAGCTTCGGTAGGAAACACTAAATGTTTAGACTCTACCACATCAATTATATCTTGTTTATTTAACATATAATATATGATACAAAGGCTTGCTTTTTGATACTTATCTTTTTTCTTAGGCTGAATATTTTCTTTAATAACTATTTGTTTTTTTATTTCTTTGGTGCTAATTAACTCCTTAAAACTTTTTTCTAGGGTATTATACCCTATTTCAAACTTTTTTGCAAGGTCTTTTAAGATGATTTCTGTTCTAATGTTATCATTTATTTTAGCAGTTTCTTTTAGAACTTCATGAATATAATTAGCTTTTTCTTCGCTATTTTCAAAATTACGATTACGAGCTAAGTAATCTATTTTAAAATCGCTATAGTAAATAGCATTGTTTATTAAAGAAGTAAAAGCATCTTTACCATTTCTTAAGATATAAGTATCAGGATCATCTTCTTTTGGTAAAGTAATTACTTTAACTTCTATTCCCTCTTTTGCAAATAATTCTCCCGAAGCAATAGTGGCTTTAGTTCCTGCTTCATCACCATCAAAGCATAAGATAATATTATTTGATAAGCGTTTAATTTCTTTAATATGTTCTTTAGTTAAAGCAGTTCCCATAGTAGCGACTGTATTTTTAATACCTACGGTACTTGCTCTTATAATATCCATAAATCCTTCCATAATGATAACTGATTTTTTAACTCTAGCTTCATCTTTAGCAATGTGATAGTGATAAAGAAGATTACCTTTCTTAAAAAGTTCAGTTTCTTTGGTGTTAAGATATTTATTTTGTTTTCCACTAGTTATAATACGACCACTAAAACCAATAACTCGGCCTGTTAAATCATATAAAGGAAACATTAATCTAGAATTATAGATATCATGTTCTTCATTACTTATTCCTATTTTATTTAATAAATCAATAGAATGTCCTTTAGCAGTTAACAGTTTAGTTAGATCATCATGGCCTCTTAAGGAATATCCTATAGAAAATTCTTTAATAGTATTTTCATCTATATTTCTATTTTTAAGATACTCTCTAGCAGAAATACCTTCTTTACTTTGTAAATTATTTTGATAATATTTAGTTGCAAAATTATAAATATCATACCATTCATCATATTTAGTAGATACTTTTTTGTTTTTAAAGCCATGAAGAGTAAGTCCTGCCCTAGTTGCTAGTTCTCTCATAACTTGATTAAATTCTTTATGTTCATAGTTCATTAGAAAGGTAAAAACATTACCCGTAGCATGGCAAGAAAAACAGGTATATATTTGTTTTTCACGTGATACACTCATTGAAGGATTTGTATCATCATGAAAAGGGCAAACCCCAAAATAGTTTTTACCACGTTTTTCAAGAGGAATTTTTTCTGAGATAACGTCAACAATATCATTTTTTCTTCTAACTTCATTAATAATATCTTGATTATTCATATTATTCCTCCTCATATAATAATTAATGGTATCTTTTTGTAAATTCTTCTTTATATTCTAAAACTCTATCTTCTTTAATCGCTTCTCTTAATTCTTCTGTTAGTCTTATTAAAAATCTAATATTATGAATAGATAAGAGTCTTCCCCCTAGCATTTCTTTAGTATTTAAAAGGTGTCTTATATAGGCTTTAGTATAATGTTTACAAGCATAACAATCACAGTCATTTTCTAGGGGAGTAAAATCTTCTTTATATTTAGCATTATTTAAATTAATTTTACCATCTCTTGTAAAAGCTACTCCATGTCTTGCAATTCTTGTTGGTAGGACACAATCAAAAATATCAACACCACGAATTACTCCTTCTATTATATCAATTGGTTCTCCTACTCCCATTAAATATCTAACTTTATTTTCTGGTAGATAAGGAATAGAGTAATCTATAGCTTTATACATATCTTCTTTACTTTCTCCATCGTTGGCAACACCACCGATACTATAACCATCAAAATCAAGTTTTACTGTTTCTTTAGCAGAATATTTTCTTAAATCTTCGTAGGCTCCTCCTTGCACAATACCAAATAAAGATTGATTAGGATTATTATGAACAGCTTTACCTCTTTTAGCCCATCTAATAGTCCTTTCTACACTATTTTTCAAATAATCATAGGATGCACTGGCAGGAGGACATTCATCAAAAGACATAGCGATATCACTATCTAATTTATTTTGAATTTTAATAGACTCTTCAGGAGTTAAAAATAAGGCTTTGCCATCTATATGACTTTTAAAGTGTACTCCTTCTTCAGTAATATCTTTCTTTTTATTTTTAGCAAGAGAAAATACTTGAAAACCACCACTATCAGTAAGTATTGGGCCATTATAATTCATAAATTTATGTAAGCCCCCTGATTTAGCTATTATATCTTCACCTGGTCTTAACCATAAATGATAAGTATTAGCAAGAATAATACCTGCTCCTATTTCTATAACTTCTTCTGGAGTTAATCCTTTAATAGTTGCTTTAGTCCCTACAGGCATAAACATAGGCGTTTTAACAGTCCCATAATTAGTTTTAATAGTACCTAATCTTGCTTTAGTGTTTTTATCTGTTTTAATTAAATTATATTCTATTTTCATAACTTCCTCCATAGTAAAAGAAGCCTAACCTCTTTTTTTCTTTTGATATGTAAGAGGATCTTTAGCAAGATCTTCTTCTATATTATTATTTATATCATAAACAGCTCCATTACCAGTAATATTTTTATTATATTCATATGAATAATATTTATAAGTAAACATCTCATTATCATTAAGTCCTAAAATACTTTTACCTAAAGGACTACTTGCTAAAATATAATCAGTATTAAGTTCTGTTGATACAGCTTGTTTAATAAGTTCTACTCTTCTATTTTGAACTTTTCTATCTTCAAAGGTAATAATACTAACTTTACTACCTATATCTACTTTACCATCTTCTTTAGGTTTAACTATTTTAGAGTTATTAAGCATTTCATCTACATTATTTAGTCTTGTTATTAAATTACTACAATCATCGCTAACAAATTCATTATCTATTTCAATAATTGTTCCAGTATAAGTAGTAGTTCTACTTTTCCCATTTTCTATATATGAATAAGAATAAGAAATAGAGTCTCCTAATTTTCTAGTCATAAGTTTAGATGCTAGTTTACTAGATAATTTTATTTCTTTATGTACATCTACTTTATCTTTATCTACTATTTTATATTTTTTTATCTTACCCGTACAATCTTTTAAGGTAATAGTAGAATTTACAGATATTTTATCACTCTGATTTGTATTTTTAGCTAAATATCTATTCAATCTAGCTTTTTCTTCTTGTAATAATTGATATTGACTCATGGTAATTTCTAGAGTTTCACTTGCTTTTTTTCTTTTAGATATTTTTTTTGATTTATCCTTTGATAATAGGAAATGAATTTTTTTATTAGAATTACTAATTATATTAATAACTTTACCAGTAATAGTTAGAGAATTTTTACTTCCTTTAATATTTAGTGTATAAGAAAAATTATCATTAACTCTTTTTCCTATTAAAGCCATACCTATTTTAGTATCTCCTGCTATGTACCCATTATCATTATTAATATTTGCTCTTGTAAGACCAATTAGGTTTTCTACTAAAGTATATGTCTCCTCTTCTTCTGTATCATCGAAATAGACAGTAAACTCTCTTCCATAATCAATGGTATCATCATCTTCTACTTCTATAAATTCATTATCAATTAAAGCTCTTTCATAAGATTCTATTTTTTTACATATAGTATTATAATCATCACTTTCTAAAGTAGTATCTATATGCTTTACAAAACCTAAATCCATAGTTGTCTTATCCATATTTTTAAAATATTCTTCATAATCTTTTTTCTTATCAGTTAGGTGTTTTAACTCATCTCTTATTTCTTTAACTTGTTCTGGTATTAATATCATCTAAATCCCCCT